>JAADHX010000213.1 GCA_013151655.1 Actinomycetota bacterium | reverse complement strand
GATGGTGCGGGAGTTGAGCGATTCGGGAGCGAACGCGTTGAAGCTCCAGTTCGCCGGGGGACCGCCAGGTTCGACGGAATCTGGCGCCGAGCTCAGCGCCGCCATCACAGAGCTGTCGCCGGTGCCGTGGTACCTGCTGTCGCAGGGCGTTTCGTTCGAGGTATTCCAACAGCAACTGGTGGTGGCCATCGGCGGCGGGGCGTCCGGATGTGTTGTCGGTCGCGCAGTGTGGTGCGACCTGATCACTTCCAACGGTTTGGACGACCAGGCAAGCAGGGTCCTGCGCGATCGGTTGTCGGTGCTTCAAGAGATTGTCGAGGGTCAAACCGACCAATCTTCGACGCAAGGGGGAGTCCTGTGAGGTTTCCGGCGATTGATGAAGTGACCCGTCTGCAGAGACTTGAACCTCCCACGGGCAAGGTCTCGGTTGTTATCGATACCGACACCGCAAATGAGATCGATGATCAATTCGCCATAGCCTGGGCCTTGCTTCGTTCCGACGTTGTTGACATCAAGGCAGTCATTGCCGAACCGTTCTCGTTCGCTCATCACCGTGAGCCGCTGATGAGGGCGGACCGAGCTCGCAAAGCCGCTGCCTCTTCAGCCGGCGCGTCTCCGCCTGTGCTGGGATCCAGCGGCGTCGATGAGTCCCAGCCGTTCCTCGAGCATTACGACGAGTGGCTCAAACGGCTCGATCAGCAGGGCACAACTGTCGATGAGCTGAAGTTCACCTCGCCGGCCGAAGGTGTTGATCTGAGCGTGGCCGAGATCAACAGGGTCTTCGAGGCCGCTGGAGTTGATTCAACCGGTCTGGTTTTCCGGGGTGCCGACCGTTACATGACAGAAGCCGAAGGCGCCGTGCCGTCGGAGGGTGTGCATCGTCTGATCGAGCTGGCTAGAGGCAGCGATGACCTCTTGTATGTGGCTGCGATCGGGTGCATCACCAACGTCGCGTCTGCACTGCTGATCGCCCCCGACATCGTAGACAAGATAGTGGTGCTCTGGACGTCGGGATACCCGTCAAACGATGAGCGCTCGAACCGGCCGTCACTCAACCTCGTGCAGGACGTTCACGCCACCAGGGTTGTGCTCGAGAGCGGCGTTCCGTATGTGTACATGCCTGGCTACTTGGTTGGACAACAGCTCTCGATCTCCCAGCCCGAGATGCACCAATGGGTCAAGGGGACCGGTCGTCTCGGTGATCTCCTGGTCGACCTCTATGACAACAACCCGCTGTATCCGCTGATGGGGATAGGCGATCACTTCGTGCGGTCATGGGTGATCTGGGATCTGATCTGCCTGGCCTGGCTGATTGAGCCGTCTCTCGTTCCGACTGTGATCCGACCAACGCCGAAACTGGCTGAGGATCTGCGCTGGGACCTGACCAACGCAGGCGAGCGTCACGTGATGCGCGAAGCAGTAGACGTCGACCGAGACGGGATCTTCCGCGACCTGTTTACGAGGCTGGCGGGAGCCAACACCTGACGCTGTGCCGCTCTGAGGATGTGCCGATCGGAAACCATGGAGGCGAGAATGATCGACCTGACGAGCTTTGAGTCCTACGCCGACATGTGCGAGAACTTCAAGTGGGAGATCCCCGACGAGTACAACATCGCGGCCCGCATTCTGCAAGGCCGCGAGAATGACCGGAACTCAATAGCGATTATCCACCACTGTGAGGCGGATGAACCGACCAGAGTCTCTTTCGCCGAACTCGCGATGCAGACTCGTCAGGTTGCACACTATTTGAGATCACGTGGTGTGAGGAAGGGCACCAGGGTCGGAATCTCTGTGCCGCAGAGCCCGGAAGCGGCGGCTATTCATTTGGCCATCTATTCCATTGGTGCCATCGCTGTGCCTATGTCGCTGATCTACGGCGAGGACACATACCGACACATAGTTTCCGACAGTGGCTCCAGCGTTGTTTTCGCCGGTACCAACGCCACCAAGTTCATTCGAGAAATGCGCCCGCTCCTGCCGGATTTACGGACTCTCGTTGTGATGTCGTCCGACGACCACCCATCCGAGAGTGGGCATCCGAACGAGGAGTACTTCCACGACGTTGTCAGTTCAGGCGCTGATCCCGAAGTCATCGAAGTGGCCTATGAGCCGACGTTGGCGGAGGATCCCGCGATGCTGCTGTATACCTCCGGGACGACGGGGCCGCCGAAGGGCGCACTGCACGGCCATCGGATCCTCGAGGGGTACATGCTCACGTTCCTGTTGTTTTTCGATATCGAGATCGATGATCAAACCGTATTTTGGACACCGTCGGACTGGGCTTGGGTTGGTGGGCTCCTCGACATCTTGTTGCCCGGATTGGCCCTGGGTCGCCCAGTCGTCGCTTCTGCTGAACGGTTCTCTGCAGTCCATGCGTTCGGCCTCGTTCGCCGTCATCGCATAACCCACACGTTCCTGGCACCCACGGCACTCAAGATGATGGCCCAGGTGGACGATCCGGCGCTGACGGCCAATCTGGATCTGCGGGTGATCGCCAGCGGCGGGGAGGCTGTGGCCGCAGACCTGCACCAGTGGGCCGGCCAGACTCTCGGAGCGACGATCAACGAGTTCTACGGGTTGACCGAGGTCAACCACCTGGCTGGGAGCTGTGCCCGCTTATGGCAATCGAAGCCGGGAAGTATGGGCCTGCCCTATCCAGGGCGCGAGGTAGAGGTCGTTGCGAGCAACGGTGACCCTGCCGCGGCCGGCGAGGTGGGCCAGATCGTCGTCCGGCCGGGTGACCCCACGCAGATGCTCCGATATTGGAACAACACCGAGGCCACTGTTGCTCGATACGAAAACGGTTGGATGGTCACCGGAGATCTGGCCTACCGAGACGAGCAGGGGTACATCTACTTCCAGGGCCGAGACGACGACATCATCACGAGCGCCGGATACCGAATTGGTCCAGCAGAGATCGAGGAGCTGCTGATCGAGCATCCTGCGGTGGCTGATGCCGCAGTGATTGCCAAACCCGATGCCGTCCGGGGTTCGGTTGTGAAGGCTGTCGTGCAGCTTGCCGAAAACGCAGACGGTGATGATGGCCTTGTGGAGGAGTTGCAACAGTTGGTTCGTACGCGCCTCGGCGCCTACAAGTACCCGCGGTCTGTGGAGTTCGTCGATGAGCTACCAAAGACGGTCACCGGCAAACTGAACCGCCGCCAACTGACGTTACGCGAGCACGAGCTGAGCTGAGTGTCGAAAGGGGTCAGACCCCTTTGGCCGGCGGGTGACACGCCACGCCGCCAGATCCGGGACTATCTCCCGCTCTCGATTAGCGGCGCTCATCGGCCCGCTCGGGCCCCGCCTCCGGTCCGCTTGTCGCTGACGCTCCTCCATTCTCGCGCGGCTCCTAATGGCGTAGGGCTGTTGCTCAGCTAGCGTTCAGCTATGGGACGTTTCTCTCAGGCACCGGTAGCGCGCGCTGCGGGCGGGGTCGTGTTGCGGCGCCGCTATGTAGCCGAAGTACTTGTTGTGCATCGGCCCCGCTACGACGACTGGGCCTTGCCGAAAGGCCACGTCGACGACGGCGAGAGCTGGATACAGACTGCACGACGCGAGGTTCTCGAAGAGACGGGCGTCGAAGCCGTCGAGGTCGGGCCTCCCCTGATCGTGTCTTACGCATTGCCCGAGCCACACGACTCGCCCGGGTCATTGAGGGTCAAGGTGGTGGCTCTGTACCCGATGAGAGCCGTCGACCAGGCCGCCCATGGCGATGCGAATCCGGCAAGCCTCGACGACACCGAAGTCGATGCCGTCAGGTGGTGGACACTGGTCCGCGCTCGCCGCGAACTCACTTACGACGACGAAAGAAGAGCCCTCGACCAGTTGGTCGAAATCGGCGCTTGGAGTGCCGACGTTCGTTGATTGGTCTCCCGTTGGGTAGCGTTGTGCCCTTCAGCCCTCCTGAGGAGATGCAATGAAGACCTGGGGTCCATCAATCTTTGGCGCAGCGGTAGTAACCGCGGCGCTGTTGGTATTTTCCATTGTCACCAATGTGGTTGTCGAAGTGGTCGGCGACCCCTATGACGGAAGCGAAGAAAAGAGCAACCACGAAGGCGCCCAAGAGGGCGTAGGCGTCATATACGTCGACTAGCCGGCTCGGCGAGAGCGGTCCGACGACGAGAGGATTTCGATGGCAACCACTATCACGGCCGACTTGGTTGGCGGCACGAACGTCAACATCACCAACGGGCGCCATGTCTGGGTGGCCGACGAGCCGACCGAACTTTCCGGAACCGATCTGGGTCCGAATCCCTACGAGCTGTTGCTTGGGTCGGTCGCCGCGTGTACGGCTATCACGATCTCGTTCTATGCCAAGCGCAAAGGAATCGTTCTCGACTCGGTCTCGGTCGAATATTCCTACGACCGCATTCATGCCGACGACTGTGCCGATTGCGAAGACGACGCCGCCGGGATGCTCGACCACGTGACCAGCCAGGTCTACATCGAGGGCACTTTCACCGACGATCAACGTAAACGCATCGGCGACATCGCCAAACGATGCCCGGTTCATCGAACTTTGGCATCTGGAATTCACTTCTCCGACAACGTTCACGTCGGCTAGATAACTCGTATCCGCCCCGACGGCTCCGAATTCGGTCGGCTTCTCATGATTCGTTCACCCAGGCGCGGTACCGATGGAGGTACGGCCGAGGCTCTAGGTAGGGCGATTCGAGACAGAGGAGGCCAGCTGTGAACGTGGCGCGACACAAGGTGCTTGTCGTCGACGACGATCGGACCATACGCACATCTCTTGCTCGGGCTTTGACGTTCGAGGGTTACGAGGTCGAAACAGCAGTCGATGGTGTTGTTGCGCTCGACATGGTTGAAGACGGCTTTGCGATCATGGTTCTCGACGTCTCGATGCCAAACATGGATGGTCTCGAGGTTTGTCGTAGGGTTCGGGTCCAAGGCATCGACATTCCAATTCTCGTTCTCACGGCGCGCCATCACACCCAAGATCGGGTTGCCGGCCTCGATGCCGGCGCCGACGACTATCTGGTCAAGCCGTTTGCTCTCGAAGAGCTACTCGCCAGGGTCAGAGCGTTGCTTCGACGATCCAGTCCGACTGAGTCGGCGGCGCCCGGTCAGCTGATGTTCGAAGACCTCACGCTCGATCGCGGTTCGAGGTTGGTGCATCGTGGCGACCTGCGAATCGAACTTACGCGGACCGAGTTCTCGCTCCTTGAGTTGTTGCTGGAGCGCCCCGGTCAGGTTCTAACCCGCGACCAGATATATGAACACGTCTGGGGTTACGACTCCACGACGAGCAGTAACTCACTCGAGGTATACGTCGGCTACCTGCGCCGCAAGACCGAACAGGGCGACAAATCCCGGCTGGTTCACACTGTTCGCGGCATCGGGTATGTGCTGAGACCGTCATGAAGCTGCGCACCCGAGTGGCCGTTCTCACAGCGGCGGTTACTGCGATCACCGTGGTTCTGGTATCGGTGTCGGTTTGGGCCATCGCCAACCGTCAACTAGTCGGCACTGTCGACGACCAGCTCGACGAACGAGCCGAATCGATTGGACCAAGCGGCCAGCGTGGTCCGGGTCGGTTCTTGGCTGGCGACGTGGCTCAGCAACTGATTCTTGACAACGGAGTCGTGTCAACCGGCGAACTTGTGATCGTTCCTAACGACGACGACTTCGCTGTCGCGAATGGCCGGGCTTCAAGATCTCGCAGCACCACGACCGGGGTTACCGATGGCGGCGAAGAGGTCTCGGTTCGAGTCCTCACCGTGCGGGCCCATGGCACAGCGTTCCGAGCGCCCGTTAGGGCAGTGATGCTGGCCAGGCCCCTTACCGAAGTTGAGGAGTCGCTTGCTCGACTGCGACGGGCCCTCGTTGTGTTGTCGAGTGTCGGGGTCGTAATCGCCGGTCTTGCCGGTTTGTTAATCGCTGATCGGGCGATGCGTCCTATTGGTCGGCTGACTCGTGCTGTGGAAGACGTGGCCAGAACAACCGACCTCGACACCGAAATTGCTGTCGAGCGCACAGACGAACTGGGTCGCCTGGCTGGCAGCTTCAACGCCATGCTCGGTGCGTTGAGAAAGTCGAGAGACCAACAAGAGCGGCTCGTGTACGACGCCAGTCACGAACTTCGTACTCCGCTGACCAGCCTGCGAACCAACATTGAGGTCCTGCAACGAGTGGAGCACCTGTCGTTTGAGGAAAGGGCGCCGGTTCTCGACGATGTGTTGCTCGAACTCGACGAGCTCACTTCTCTTGTTACCGAACTTGTCGACCTTGCCACCGATCAGCACGAAGCAGCCGACGTTGAGCGCATCGATCTGGGGCTACTCGTGACCATGGTGGTCGAACGCCATCGGCGGCGAACCGACCTGACCATCGAGTTAACTTCGTCCGAATGCGAGATCATCGGAGCGCCCGCCCTCGTTGAGCGTGCGGTCAGCAACCTGATCGACAACGCCATCAAGTTCTCGCCAGATGCTGGCACCGTTCGGGTTTCGGTGGTGTCGGGTCGCGTCATGGTTTCAGATGAAGGACCGGGAATTGCCGCTGCCGATCGCGATTCGGTCTTCGAACGTTTCTGGAGAGCCGACGAAGCCCGTGCGATGCCTGGTTCTGGGCTTGGTTTGTCGATTGTTGCCCAGGTGGCCCATACACATGGCGGTTCGGTCGCGGTGGTAGATGGCCAGACGACAGGAGCAACTATCGAGCTCGTGTTCCCGGAGCCGGCAGACGGCTAGCGCGTTCAGTTGTGGCGGAGTTCGTTAATCAGGCGTGCAATCGGCACAATGACAGTCCCGATGAGGGCGACTGCTGGGAACGTGAACGAGGCGGCTCCCAGGCCGACCCCGAGGTTGATGTAGCCGAACGGGAAAGAACAGGCCAGCAAAGATGACCGCAAATGCGAGGGTCGAGGCCGGCGATCAGGTCATTTTCAAAGTAGAAGAGCACCGTGCCGTGCTCGCTCGCACGGCCGATCTACTCTCGCTTGCCGGTTCTGTAGATGTTCCCTCAGCGAAACGAGGCGTTCCCTGGGACGAGGTTATTGCTTCGACTCGTAAGGTTCGTGGCCGACGTTCCGTGTGAGTGCATTCGTCGATACGAACATTCTGGTCCGACATCTGACGAATGATCCGCCGGATATGGCGAAGCGAGCAACAGCATTTCTTGGCTCAACCGATGAACTGCTGCTGCTTCGCACGATTGAGGTGTACGACGTACACCGGATTGACTTCGCCGATGCGTATCTGGTTGCTAACGCCGAGGCTGCTGGCGTCACCGAGATCGTGTCGTTCGATCGGAGCATCAGTCGGGTGGCCTCCACCAATCGAATCGAGCCCTAGACCGCCCGTCGGATGCGCCCGCGGTTGCGCCAAAATCACCCTGGGTAATCGGTGAACGCTGTTGGTGTGGTCGGGGGCCGGGCCTCTGTTCCGTTGTGGCATCGGGCCTGCCCGCCATTGGGTGGGGCTGTCGAACGTCGCTGGGCTTGTTCGACAGCCTACTTAGGGGGTGGGACTGTCAAATCTGAGCCGGAAGTGCCACTGAGCGGGGTATTGGCGACCAAGTCGGTAACGAAGAGTGGCTTTGGCGCAACCGCGGGCGGATTTTTCCATCGGTTGCCACCAAGCGACGATGACTTCGGGGAACGGAGTCGGGGCCATAGGCTTCGATTCGACAGCAACAGAATCCAATGGACCGCGGTCCTGATCTGTAAGACTTCTGGGAGGCAGCATGCTCGACAACGGAACGCTGATGCCGGTGATTGCCGGCAAGGACCTCGAAGGCAACGACACTACTGTCGGTGAATTGGCCCCCGATTCTTGGACAGCGGTTCTGTTCTACAGGGGCGATTGGTGACCATATTGCCGTCAACAGTTGGTTGACTTTGACACGAATGCTCTCTTGCTGATGGAGGCCGGTATCACCGTGGTGGCTGCCTCGGTCGACAGCGCCGAAACCACAGCCGAGCTGTCCAGCGGAATGAAGCTCCGTTACGTCAAGATGATTGCCGAGCTCGACGGACCGGCTGTTTCGGGCTCGACGGGCGCAGCTCTTCAGACCGGCGACCGCACGTTTCTGCATGCCACTGGATTTCTCTTGAATCCCGCGGGCGAGATCACCCAGTCGTGTTACTCGTCTGGACCTATCGGTCGACTCACGTGTAACGACGTCATGAAGAAAGTGGCCTTCGAGAAGTTCATGGAGTCTCGTCGGTAACAAACGCCGGCCGCGAGGATCGAATCGCGATCCTTGACACCTAGTGGTCCTCATACACGGCAGAGTCTCCACGCAACGGTTCGATTGTGGTCAGTCGACCATGAATCGACCTTCGTACGCCGAGACTTGGAGCACTACGTTGCCGTCGGGTGTCGTGACTTCATACATGGAATATCCTCGCCGCTGTTCTCTGGGGAGGTTCCGATCAGATGCAGCAGTTTCGCCGAGGTCCGGGCCAGTTAGCTCGTCAATGTCTGCCCCAGTCAAGAACCCTGGATCAAGGCCCCCAGCATGCACTCCAAAGAAGACACCATCGTCATCGACTAAGAGACGCGCGCTCGCACCGAAGACCTCAACAACTTCGAAACAGTGTTCAAACACCATGACTCGATCGCCAAGATTCCACTCGACTACCTGCGGTACATACGTTTTGGTGTCCATGCGCCATCCCTCAATCGAGCTCTGAGGGTCCCAGATCTGATCCATCACCGTCTCGATGTCAACCCGCACTGGCACAAACTCGACACAGTCGCTGCGGGGGCTCGGCTGCACACTTGACGATGTCTCCGAGACTGGGCTGCCGTCCGAGTCTGGAGCCTCGGCGGAGCTGCAGGCCTGAACAGCGACCAAGGTTGCGGCGAGTTGACCTGCCCAGCCTCTCGATCTCAACTGGTCTCGAGCCATCCACCTCGGTCTACCAGAACAAGCGAGTTCCCGAGTTCTTACTGGTACCCCCAACGGGATTCGAACCCGTGTTGCCGGCGTGAAAGGCCAGTGTCCTAGGCCACTAGACGATGGGGGCAAGTGACCGATACAGCCTACGACGTTTCTGGGCTTTCTCGCACGTAGTTTCGCACGCGTTCCTCGAGCCAACGCCTAGGGGTGCCCCAAAGTTTGTTAGTCGGGGCTTGGCGCGAGGTCTGGATCGTCGGGTTCATCGAACTCGACCACTTCAATCAACTCGTTCAGCAGGTGACCTAAGTAGTGGTAGGTAGCGGCAGCCGCGCCAGCCGCGTCGTCAGGCTCGATCGTGTCGTGATCGTCTTCTTCGCCAACATCCAATCGGGTACCGAGCACGAGACGTATGTCGTTCACCGTGGTGATCCACGCGCCGTGTTCGGAGTCGGTTAGACGCTCGGCCGAGAGAGTTGACTCGACCAGATC
>JAADHX010000365.1 GCA_013151655.1 Actinomycetota bacterium | reverse complement strand
AAAGGATCGTTGCTGATGGCAGCCAAATGGACAACAGCATCGACACCCTTGAGCATCTCGGGCTCGAGGTCACGAACATCAACTCGAAACGCCGGTAGTTCGGCTGTGTTCTCGCCGAACTCACAGCCCTCGAACAAGAAACTGTCCGCACCGACCACGTCGTGGCCGGCGGCTTGAAACATGGGGACCAGCACTCGGCCGATGTATCCGTCGTGTCCGGTGACCAACACCTTCATCTGAGCATTTCCTTTGTTCCTAAATCTTGGTTGATTGAGTGCTTTACCAGTCGGCTACTTCGAACCACAGGTCAAGCACTTCGCGCGAGCCTTGCCGAACTCAACGAGTCTGCGTTCAAGATGTCGAGTCATCCCAGACACGCCATGGCGCGTCGTTCGCCCACAAGTCTTCGAGGCGCTTCTTGTCGCGGACGGTATCCATGCACTGCCAGAAGCCGTGATGTTTGAAAGCCATGAGCTGCCCGTCGGCGGCAAGGCCCTCAAGCGGCTCGCGTTCGAACATGATGTCGTCGCCTTCGATGTAGTCGAACACGCCGGGCTCGAACACGAAGAATGCGCCGTTGATCCAACCTTCACCAGTTTGCGGTTTCTCGTTGAACTCGAGAATTTGATCGCCACTTATCTCCATATGACCGAAGCGCGCTGGTGGCCGAGCTGCAGTCAGCGTCGCGAGTTTGCCGTGCGATTTATGAAACTCAACGAGAGCGTGCAAGTCAACGTCGGCGACACCGTCGCCCCACGTAACCATGCAGGTCTCATCGCCTAGATACGGTTGCAACCGTTTGATACGCCCGCCAGTGGCGGTTGGTAGGCCGGTATCGACAAGGTCAACTTGCCAATCGATATTTGCCGAGTCGGACTCATATGGGCGAATCTCGCCAGCTGCGAAGTCGATCCGGAGGCTGCCGGTCGTGGTTATGGCATCGGCGAACCAGCGCTTGATGTAGTCGGCCTTATAGCCGCACGCCACCGCAAACTCGTTGTGACCAAAGTGAGCGTAATACTGCATGATGTGCCACAAGATGGGCCGGCCGCCGACTTCGACCATAGGTTTTGGTTTTAGTTCTGTTTCTTCAGACAAGCGCGTTCCAAGCCCGCCAGCCAAGATTCCGACCTTCATTTTCCCCGACCTCTCCTCGATGCTTGAGTGTGCACCACCATTGGGCTTCCCTGTCGGCAGGAACGTTCATTTTTGGAGCAGCCGACCTGGCCAATCCAGTTGACACCCAATCCACTCCGACACTGCGTCTTCCTCACGAACCATGCACCTCTTTGTATTCCGATGGCCTCGGACCGACTAGGCCAACGATCAAGCCAGCGCCGTACGCGACGCTTCTGCCCGCCTCGACGAGTCCGAGGCGAGGCGACCTGATCTGTAAGCCGAGAACGAGGGGTGCAGCCAGAACCGACTTGAGTCCGGCCCCGCACCGTTTGAGTCTCCTACCAAACGATGGCTGAGCCGAACGGAGGTGATAACTGCGGCCCCAGCCGACTCGATAGTGCCTGCGCCACAGCCACCGCGCAGAAACCCGCGATGGTGGAACCAACTCGTCGACCATGGCTGATGGTGCTGCCACGAAACGATGTCCGTGCTGAGCTGCGGTCCTGAAGAGATAAGTGTCGGAGCCGCCGGTTAGGCGCAATCGGATGTCAAAGGGTGGGTCGGCGACGTCGAAGAGCTCGATTGGAATCAAGACATTGCTTGTTCGCGCGTGGAACGGCTCGATCTCGGATCCCGTCTCGGGCATGTCTCTCTGGAAATAGCGACCATCGACGACCCACGCCGGTGGGGTGTCTACGAAGCTCGGAGTTGAACCGCCCTGTACGACCGCGCGATTGGAGCTCATCCAGACGCGCCAGAGCTCCACAAGGCAATCGCGCCTTGGTTGTTCATCGTCGTCGAAGAAGGCGACAGCGTCGACGTCGAGAACTCGGGCCATCTGGACAGCTCGGTTTCGGGCAAACGGTATACCGCGCTCGTGTTCGACGACGGCGCTGATGGGCCAGCCATGAGGAGGCGCTGGCACTTGTAGCTCGCCGTGATTGTCGACAACAACAAGACTGACGTCGACATCACCGGGCACTTCGCACAAATCGAGAGCGTCGAACAGCCTCGCAATTCCATCGGGTCGTTTGAAGGTGCACACCGCTATCGCGAGCTTCATGGCGAAGTCTCCCGATACAAGAGTCTCTCTAGTGGGGGCAGACCGATTCGGAGTAAGTCTCGTAGATGCGGATCGCGCCAGACCAGAAGCGTTGCGCCGTAGGCAATCGCCCCCACAAGGCTCGCACCTATGAGCGGTAGCCACGGGGAGCCGCCGTCAAGCAATTGCAGGGCACCCCAAGTCGCCGCGAACTGTGCTGCGATCGCAAGAAGTTGCCTTCGGAGGCTCCACCAGAACTCGCGTTGACCCAGATCGATATGACGGAACGCGACCTCAAGGGTTGGGATCAATAGGAGAGCGACTGCACCCAAGTAGCCCCAGGCCACTGCTTCAACACTGATCGTCAGACCAATCGAATAGCCACCAAGCAAAACGATGGCGATCACAATTCCTCGGTACAGAAGGACGTCGGTGCGACCCAGCGCTTGCAAGACCACACCCGAAGAGTTGCTAACCAGCTGAATCAGCCCGATCACGCTCACAATCTGAATCAGAGGTTCGACACCAACCCACTTCGACCCGAGAACCGCATCGGTGAGCGGGTAGGCCAGAACAATCAAAGGCACACTCATCGGGGCTCCAGCCGTAAGCACAACGCCAACGGTGCGCTTGAAACTCGACCGCATTCGTGCACGGTCGCCGTCCATCTTCGACATGGCCGGGAACAGGATCCGTCGATACATGACGGCCGTGATCTCTAGCGGTATCTGATTGAGCCGGTTCGGCTGGGAGTACAACCCGCCGGCCGCGTCTCCGAAGACTCGAGCGACCAAGAAACGGTCCGCGAACTGCGACACGAAGTTCACCAGCCTGAACACCGACAGATTCGTCGAGAACGATCGCACCGACCGCAGATGGTTAGCGTCGAAGCTCCTCGTCGGGCGAAAACTCACTTGCCACCAGGCGCCGGTGGTGCCTGCGACCCCGCCACACAAGGAACTTATGACAAGCGACCAGACGCCCCACCCGGCGATAGCGCCGCCCACGGCAACACCGGTACTCACGACGACAACAAGAATGTCGACTTTCACTAAGCGGCTGTAGGCGAGGTCGTGTCGTAACAGGGCAAGCGGAACCATCCCGAAGCCGGCGATGGCAAACGACAAGACAGCAACCCTGAAGACATCAACCGCGAGTTCGCTGCCAAGAACGGGCTGCATCCACGGCGATATCAATGCTCCGGCAACCGTCAGGCCAACGCCCACAGCGCTGTTGAACCAGAAGATGGTCGAGTATTGCGGCGGCCCGAGGTCTTGGCGTTGCACAATCGCAGCCGCAGTTCCCAGGTCGCCGATGACAGTGTCGACGAACCTGGTCATGATGGTGGCCAGTGCTAGAACACCAAAAACACTCGGATCCAGAATGTTGGCAAGAACAATCAGCGTCGCAACCTGGGTGAGTTGTTTGGCTAGCTGACTGACTGCTACCCAACGACTTCCGGAAATGATTACCGAAGTGTCCACGTGTTGGGCCTTCACCGTGGTTTCCTAGTTCGTAGCGCGGCCGTAGTCGCCCCTCGTGTGCTCGTGGTAATGCACCTTCTTCCCTGGAGACCCATATGTCGAAGACTCTCGTGACTGTCGGGGTTCCGGTTTACAACGGTGCCGACTACCTCAAGATTGCCATGGACGCGCTGTTGGCTCAGACCCACAAGAATCTCGAGATCCTTATCGCCGACAACGACAGCACCGACGACTCGTTGACCATCGCCGAACAATACGCAGCCGCCGACGCCCGCGTCACGGTTCTTCGGGCGACCGAGAACCGCGGCGCGGCCTGGAACTACAACCGTGTTGTCGAGGTCGCCAACGGGACTTACTTCAAGTGGGCTGCCCATGACGACATCTGCTTGCCCACCTACATCGAGCGCTGCGCTGATGCTCTCGACAACGACGATGCGACCGTGCTTGCCTACCCCAAAACCATCATCATCGACGGGTCCGGCGACGCTCGCAAGGACTATGAGGATGGGCTCAACCTCGACGGAACCAGCTCGATTAGAAGGGGTGCGGCTCTTCTGTGGCGAGTAGGCCTTTGCAACGCCGTATTTGGGGTGATGAGGACCACAGACCTTCGTGGAACCGGCATGATTCAGTCGTTTGATTCGTCCGACATCTCGTTGTTGGCCGAATTGGCACTTCGGGGAAAGTTCCATGAAGTCGACGAACGTCTCTTCCTTCGCCGTCGCCACGAAGCAGCGTCTCGTAGCGCGAACACCAGCACCGAAGAGGTGGCGGCTTGGTTTGGTCCAGACGCAAAGTCTGGCCGAAGCGTCTCGCTCAACAAGGCATACCAAGCCGCTGTCTGGCGCTGGGACGCAAACATCGGACGCCGAATCGCGGCTGCCGCGATGTTCGCAGCCGTCGGGCCCCTCGTCGAGTTGCGCTGGCACCGTCGTATGCGTCGACGACGCCAATCGATCGACTGACCTAGCCGCTACGTTCAGCTCGCCGTCATCTGGTCGTAGATCCACTTGTAGGTCTGCTCCATGCCCTCTCGAAGACTCACCGACGGTGCCCACCCGAGTTCGGCTTTGATCATTTTGTTGTCGCTGTTGCGACCCCTAACACCTTGGGGTGCATCAGTCTTGTAGGAGCGGTTGAGAGTAATTCCGCCGATGTCTTCGACGAGTGAGACGAGCTGATTGATCGACACGAGCTCGTCACTACCGAGGTTGAGCGGTTCGACTACGTCGCTGTCCATGATCCGACGGGTGCCTTCTAGACAGTCATCGATGTACATAAAACTACGGGTCTGCTCGCCATCACCCCAGATTTCGATGTTGTGGTCGCCGCTGAGCTTGGCCGAGATAACCTTGCGGCACATAGCGGCCGGAGCCTTTTCGCGCCCACCGTCGTAGGTGCCGTTGGGCCCATAGACGTTGTGATAACGAGCCACCCGGGTTTTCATGCCGTAGTCCTCGCGGAAATGACGGGCCATGCGCTCGCTGAACAGTTTCTCCCAGCCGTAGCCATCCTCTGGGTCGGCTGGATAGGCGTCGACTTCGCTCAGGGCTGTGATGTCGGTATCTGTCTGCTTGTCACCGGCGTAAACACAAGCCGACGACGAGTAGAACAGGCGCTCGATACCCATCTTCTGGGCGGCCACCAGCACATGAGTGCTAGTCAGCACCGACAACATGCACAACGCCCGGTTGTTCTCGATGAACCCCATGCCACCCATGTCGGCGGCCAGGTTGTACACCTCGGATGCGCCTTCGAGGGCGGTCATGCAGCTATCTCGGAGCTCGAGGTTGAGCTGCATATCGTCGACACCGTCGTGGTGCTGATACCACTGGTCGAAGGGTTTCACGTCGACTGACCTCACGTTGGTGAAGCCTTCGTCGAGAAGGCGCTTCACCAGATGACCGCCGATGAAGCCGCCGCCGCCGGTAACTACAACGAGATTATTCTTGCGTGACATGTTCGTCCGTTTCTAATAGCTGTTTCGTGCGGTTCTCACCGCTATTGCATCAACAAGGGCGTTAGTGAACTGGTCGGCAATGGAATCGATATCGAAAGTCTGTTCAGCGTAAGTCCTCGCAGACTTACCGAGACGGCGCCGCAGCTCAGAACTCTCAAACAGCTCGATTCCGTGTTCGATGAAGGCGTCATCGTCGTTGGGAGCCGCAACTTTTCCGGCCTCGTTGCCCACCAACGTGCGCGCCGCGAGGTTCTCGATGGGCATCGAAGCCAGAATCGGCCGGCCCGCGCAGAGATATGACAACACCTTCGACGGCACCGAGTAGACGCCTGCGTCTGGTTCGAGCACCGCTATAAGCGCATCGCCACTGCCGAGGACTTCGGGAAGGCGTTCGTAGGGCTGGAAGGGCAGCAGCCTCAAGTTCCGTCGCGGCAGCTTGTCGCATGCGTCGCGCAGATAGGTAATGCCGAGACCTTCAGATACCACCAGTACCGTCGCATCGGGAATCTCGTCGGCCAAGCGCAGCAGCAGATCAGGGCGATGTTTGTGACCGATGGTGCCACTGTACAGAAACACGAATTCGTCGGCGACGCCGAACTCGTGGGCCCACTCGTTGTGGCGCGACACCATAGGAAGCTCCGCTAGCGGAGCCCAGTTGGCAATAGCTCTGATGCGATCGCGGTCGACCTTCCACCTTCGCAAAATCGGTCCGAAGTCTTCGGTAATGGCGACCACACCGTCGGACATGCGCAACATGCGCCGCTCGAGCCACCCGAAAAGCGACCCGACGACGGCGCCAGGCTTTCCAAACCGATCTTCGAGAGCTTCGGTGATAAGCAGGCTGTAAACGTCTTGGAGCCAGAAGACGAATGGCACCTTGTGAGGAGCGACCCACGACAACAACATGGCCTGAGTTAGCAGTGGAGTGTTCGACGAGAGAACAACCTCGGGTTGCCATGCCTTCACTCTTCGACGCAGGACTCGACCAAACCGGAGCTCATGGATGCCGCGCCTGATCGGGTTGTACTTGGCGAATTGGAGGCCGATGCCAACTGGTTCGATCGAGAGCGTCGGTGGATCGGTTTCGGTGACGGTCGTGGCCCCTTGGCCGGTCTGAAAATCGCTCGAGTAGAGGTGAAGCACCTCGTGGCCGCGTTCGGCGAGGGCGCGGCTGAGTTGTAGCTGAAAGGGATGACCCGAATAATCGTGGACAAGAATTCGCAGAGACACGCTGCTCCTACACAACTCGGTCGTTAGTCGTTTTGTCGGCGGCTAATGCCGACGGCTCAAGGAAATCACAGTTTCAACTAGCTCTGAACCGCGGTCTTTCCACTCAAACCGACCTTCAACTGCTTTAGCGGCTTCGGCAGACCAGCGATCCAGCTGTTCTGGGTCGTCGATGGCCTCAATCACCGCCGCTGGCAGTTGCGCCATCGATGCCGCGCTCCCGTAGTGAACATCACGACTGAGGCCGAGACCCGACATTGAACCATCGAGCACGACGATCGGAAGGCCGCGCATCGCGTAGTCGAGGCTCTTTAGTTTGAAACCGCCGCCGATGGGTTCGGCGACGAGGCCGAGTCGGTTGCGATTGAACTCGGCTCCGAGGTCGTCGATCGGACCGGTAAAGGTGGTCGCGGCCCATTTGCCATGTTGGGCGGCCACAAAATCGTCAGCACCACCGCCTACGACACGAAGATCGATGTTCGCCTCGGCGAATACTGGGTCGAGTGCCTGCACGACCTCGATTACATTTTGACGCTTGGCTTCCCAGTCGAGGGACCCGAAGAGAAGAACCGATCGCGGCCGGTCGGTGGCAACGAGATCTAGAGATTCACACGGTCCTGAGTATCCGGGTGTCAGCACAACCGACTTGATCGATTCATGCCTGCTCGCGATCGATTTGGCATCGGCGTCGGTGATCATGGTCACCAGATCTGCCGCCGCGATTACGCGCCGTTGTAAACGCGCGCTGCGCCAGCCATCGAAACGCAGATATAGCCCGCGTGGCGAAACCACGGCCGTTCCGGCGGCCCAGCTCGTTCGGACAAGGGCCTCATCGTTGTGTGAGACATGAACGATCTTTCCTCCGGTTCTTGCGCGCCACGTCTCAGCCCGATCGAGGGCCCAAGCCGACATGAGATGGTCGATGACAACTACGTCAGGGTCCAGATCAAGCTCAGCATCGACGGCCGCGGCGTGCTCTGCCACCTTCAGTCGATTAGCGATGTAGGGGTCGAGGGAGAACAATGCCCGACCTCGAGTACGCGTTTCAGCGCTAACTCCGATCCACGAGACTCCATCGTTGTCGCCTGATTGGCCCACACCGATTCCTCGCACACCTACACCAGAGCGAGCGACCGCGGCCGCCAACCCTGTGCTGTACGTGGCAAGGCCTGAGCGAACTCCGACAGGCGAGACGCCCGACCACCACGACCATCGCTGGCGGATCTCGGTTGTCATCGGCTTCTCGTGACGAGTGCGGAGTCTGGGGCGTATGTTGTCAATCCCATTGACTCGAGAATCGACATCGCCTTCGTGCGGTCCGCCAACTCAACAGATTCGAGTGGACGACTCAGCAAGGCCACTGAGTCTTGTCCTTCCATCGCGGCGCGGCGTTCGCCGGTCGAGAGCCGCGACGAGCGCGAGGGCCGCGCTAGAGCTCGGCGGAGGGGTTCGACTCCCCCTAAGTCGAGGTGTGAGTCCAGCTGTTCCAGTACTGCCTCTGGCTCAGAGACGGTCGCTTCATATGAGGTCACGAACCAAGAACGATCCGGGGCCGCACCGAGTGCAACCATGTTCTCGAGGCCCCAGTTAAGAACGAATCGGTCTAGGTCCGAGCCCGTAGCCAACACATCGTGGCAGCGGCCCTCGAGCCCGTTAGCAAGCCACTCGTCAACAAAACGCGGATTGTCGAGAAAGGCCCGAACCGTAAGAGTCCAGCCATTGCGGATACACGAGAGCGCTTGGGTAATCGGATGCCGAGTCAGAAGTACAACGTCGAGATCGAACTCGTCGTCGAGCCACGGCGCAATCGACTTTGCTCCGACGATCTTGAGAAGTTGGCGATCCGTCTTTCGGCGAAACTCGCCTGACCAGAATCGGTAAGGCGCATTCAGCGGTAACTCGCCTGAGAGGAGAGCGTCGACGTACGGTCGCAGCGCGTCGAACTCGTCAACTGATGGCGACGCAATCTCACCGTATGGATACTTCGGCATCTTGCGGTAGTGACCTGGCGTTAGGTTCGCTGTCATGACCGAGAACGGCTGGTCCAGGGTTCGGAACCCCGGCGAGGAACCGATGACCTGCATGAGCCAGGTGCTCCCGCCCCGCCTCGTAGCGAAGAGCGCCACGTCTGGGCGATGGCCTGGTTTGTGCGAGGCCGTCAGCCAGACTGCTTCCTTGACGACGGCCTTGAGGGCTCGTTTGAAGTCGGCAGATCTGGATTCGTTGGATGTCACATGCCTCAGAGTGCCACGGCTATGTCGATAGCGGTACCGCCAACCGACTTCGAGATATCTCCGTAGTTAGGCGCATCACCAAAGGGATATACATGACCAGTCTCGGCGAGAATCCAGTACCCATTGCCGGTTCTCGTCACTTCGAGTTCGACCGCGGTTGGTGGATTGCACAATCCGAGCCCCGGGATCGATCCGAAGAACGAAACCCCAAACGAGAACACACCACCGTCTTGGGCATATAGCCAGTAGCCCGTGCCGTTTGGGTGAGCGGCTATCGCCGACACCGGAGCAGCAAGTGTAAGTCCGCCAGTTGACCCATAGAACGGCACTCCGAACGAAAACACGCCGCCATCGCCACC
>JAADHX010000446.1 GCA_013151655.1 Actinomycetota bacterium | reverse complement strand
AGTCCTTCGGTAAGCTGGGATTCGGCCTGCCAGCCTCAATGCAACAGTGCCCGCAGCGGCCACAACCAGGGCAAGCAGCTCAGTCGTGGGGGTTCAACTCGGTGGGGCGAGTTTAACCCAAAGTACACGCGCGCCCTGGAGTGGTGAGCTAGTCGCCGCGTGACGCGAAACGCCTGGTCACATACTGAAGACCGAGTTCCGGCAGCCGCCGGTCGGCAACAGCCCTAAGGCTACAGACTGAGCGCATTTCGCAGGATCTCGTCGATCGCGTGCCTGCCCACGGGACCGAGGTGACCCAGCCGCTCCCCGAAACGAACGATCGACACCGCCCGGACCTGCTCGACCTGGAACGCCGTCGCCGAATCCAAACCAGTGCCATCATCGGGTTCAACCACGACATGTAACGGCACCGACCGAATCGTGGATGTGCCAGGGACCACTATCACCATCCGCAGATTCCGATGCTGCAGCCGGTCATCAGAGACAATCAACGCCGGACGAACAAACGCCTGCTCAGGATCCTCAGGATCGGCACCGAAATCGACCGACCAGACATCGCCCGAAACAAACCGCCCCTCAGCGCTCATCCAGACCGTCCACCAATGCAGCATCCAACTGCTGGCTCTCCATCTGATATGTGGCAACTTCTGACGGGTTCAGCCCAGGACCGACGACCACCACTCGTCACGGCCGAGCCGATGGACTGCGTCGGTCACGACCTCAAGCATTGTCGTTCCTCGCTGTTCAGCGATCCGCGCAATCTCATCCCGCAACTCGCTCGGAACACGCAAAGTCCTAGTCGTCTTCGAAGGCGCCATGAAAGTAGACCATCACAGCTACCACACAGGCGACGATCCGTGCGCGACCGATGCTCGATCGTGTGGGTGCCCTCGGCCTACTGACGACATTCATAGAACAGCTGCTCGGCTTCAATGAGGCCAAGCCCCAAAAGGGGCACAGTATGGGGGGACCAGATGCCGTCTCCTTCGACATACACCGCCAGGGACGGGAGATCCTCAACGTTGTAGCCAGCATCCTGCAGACAGGAGTGCGCCTCTATACGCCTATCGTACTCGGCGGCCCAGTCGGCCTCCGTCTTCACGTAGTTCAATGGCCTCGCAACGCCCTCCTCCCTTGAGCGAGCCTCGCAATCGGAGAAGGTTGCTCTGTGCAAATTGAGATCGGCTTCGGTGAAGGTGTTTGACGCGATCACCGCGCCGTAAGGCGTATCGAGTTGCAGCACTGGATTCAGGCCTGCCTCCACGAGGCAGTCGTAGAGCCATATCGTCATATCATCGTCGATCAGATAGGTCGACACCGCCCCCGCCGGCGACGGGTCGTCTCCAGACTCCGTGCAGGCCGCAGTCATGCCGAGCAGCACTAGGAACGCAAGAATCCGAGCGAAGCGGGTCCAAAGGCCAAGCGAGGATTTTAGTTGCCTTAGCAACAGTCAGACCACCTCCATGCGTAGCTGTAGTAGCCGCTCGCCTCTGTTTTCCAAAAGGCGTACGACAATTCTGGCCAGCTGTAGAGTCCGCCATGGTAGTGAACATTCGCAGAACGAGCGGATTCAGGTGTCCAGAGTTGGCACTGCACTGTTGGTGCGCGTGGTCTCGGCCATCAAGTAGTTCCCTACGTCGGACCTCGGTCGTGTGTCTTGCTTCCGGGCCAAGTTCGGACGAAGAACAAGGCGTCGCCCTGATCCCCAACTACGAATGCCCATTCACCCGAGGAAGGCCGGGTTTCGTACTCTGCCATTAGCAAATCCATTTGCAAACGACACCCCTAGAGGGCTCTACACCCCCTCTGACCAGGGGCTTCTATGGTGTCGGAGGAGCGAGTGCAACCCCCACGAGCGCCTTCGTCGGCATGCCTTCTACCGGATCGGTGGAGCTCCGGTGCGGATGAAGTTGATGGCTTCGGTTACGGCACTCGACACGAAACGTTCTCGGCGTGGGGCCGCGGCGAGGCGAGCTGTTGCCATCAATGGCAGGTTAGAACCGAGCTCGACGGCTTCTTCGTGGCTAGCTTTGGCCATCTTGACCAGGTGGGCAGCCACGATGAATGAGCCGGCAGCGTCGCTTAGTGACAGGTGTTTCAGCTGTTCGCCGATGTCGTCGATATCGCCGTCTCGAGCAATCTCCACTGCTGCAGCCGGGTCGCGGTTGATGACGGCGGTAGCGAGATCGCCAGTGTCGGAGAGCCGCCGCTCGGCGACATCGATCACCCCTGTTCTACGCTCCTGGCGACCAGTGTCGAAACACAGGAACACCGTAAACAGTGCAAGCCGAGCCGCAGCTGGTCCTGGGTCGATTCGCCACGCCCACCGAGCCGCCCGCGCATAAGTCAGACCGTGCGATATGTCGAGCCACGCAAAGTTCCGTTCCTTCGCTGCTTCGAGACTGGTGTCGTATCGCAACATTCGAGTCGATACTGCAAGGCTTACGGCATCGAGAAGACCTTCAACACCGGCGCCATCGACGACAGCATCGACCGCTTCTTGAATCGGGGCCTCTGCGGCATCCAAAAGGGTCGCGACTAGCCAGTCGGTGTCGGCCCAACCAGTGTCGCGGCGGTCTGGCGCTTTGGCCATCTCGTCGACCAACGCCGCGTCTATGAGACGAATGGCCTTGCTCATGTATGGCAGCGTGTCTTCGCGAGTGCCCCACACGATGCTGGTCACAAGGTGAGGCAAGAGATCGTCGGCCCGATCCCATCCGACCCTATCGAGCAGTTCGCAGGCCTTCTGGGTGTAGATGAGCGAGTGTCCATAACCCAGGTGGTGACGAGAAACAGCGGTTATCAACTCACTAGCTATCTCGTCGGAAGTCGCTCCCGCTTGCAACGACGCCCGTAACGCACCCACCGCTTGGGTGCGGTTCTCGGTCTCGACGGCCACTTGGAAGTCGCCCGGTTGGGCCGCGTCTGGTTCATAGGCCGGTCGGTCACGAGTTTCCTCGGCGATGCCGGCGAGGGCATGAGTTAGTGGCAACGCCCGGTCGAGGCCCTCGAACATGCCGACCATCGACAAACAGTCGGCGGCAGCTGGAAGCTCGTGCCCCACGCCGTAGTCGGCCTTAGGTGCACCGACCTGAACCCCGCTCCAAACAATGTCCTCTGGCGTCGCACCGGCATCAAGTAACCGGGTTACGTCCCGTGCTATCTGGCCTCGGTAGTCGGCTTCGATTCCGCGTCGGAGACTTGGCCACAAACCGGCACGCCGTTCCTCGTCGGTAGGTTCGGTGATGGACACCCAGACCTCGTCACCCTTGATCGTTATCGGATGGGAGGCGACGTCTTCTTCGCCACGCGTACACACGCCATCGTTGACATTGAACTTCCAGTTGTGCCACTGGCAAGTGACAACACCGCCGTCTAGCTGGCCTGTGGTTAGCCCATAACCCTGATGGGGACATGCGTTGTCGACAGCGTGAATACCCGACTCGGTTTTGGCGACAAGCAAACGTCGGCCGCCAACCTTGACCATCTTCATGGCACCAAGTTCGAAGTCGGCCACCGATCCGACCTTCTCAGAAACGGTTCTGTCGGTCACCGGGTTGCTAAGGGCAGAGTTGTCAGGCGCTGGATGGTTGAGCACAGGTGCTGAGGAGTCATTTTCCGAAGGCATAGCTTGAATATTGTTGCCGTTGAGGCGATTTGTCAAGTCAATCGTTGAATAATTCGCTATCGTCAACCTCTATGCCAGCAACACCGGTGAACGAAACCAAACGGCGCCTCGTTGATCTACTGAAACGCTCAGACGAAAACAAGGTCACCGACCTAGCCGCAAAACTTGGAGTAACCGACAACGCGGTACGCCAACATCTAGAAGACCTCGAAGCGAGCGGACTAGTTAGCCGCCAGACGATTCCCAACGAAGGTCGCCGCGGTCGTCCGAGTTCGGCATGGCGCCTAACCGACCTCGCCACCGAACTCTTCCCGGATCGTCACGCCGACCTCACGGTCGAACTCATCGAGGCCATTCGCGAGGCCACAGGCGAGAAAGGGCTCGATGAGGTGATTCGGGTTCGGAGCAAACGTCAACTCGACGCGTACCAAGACCTCCTCGCACACGAGACCGACCTTCACGGCCGACTCGATGCCTTAGCCAACCAACGAACCGCAGAGGGGTATCTCGCCGAAGTCACCACACTCGACGACGGCACCCTCCTGCTCGTCGAACACAACTGTCCGATCTGTGACGCCGCGGCTAACTGCCAGAACCTGTGCCGAGAGGAACTTGAGATCTTTCAGGCCGTGCTCGGCGACGAAGTCAGCGTCGAACGCACCACCCACGTACTAGCAGGAGATCAGCGGTGCTCCTATGAAATCCGCCCGTTCAATCGTTAACCCCATGCCCAGCAACGAACCCATTTGACGGTCGAGGCAAACAGGCCAACACAACGACACGCGATTGCGTACCTCGCGTGCATGGCGATCGTGTTCGCGTTCGGGATCGACGTTGTGCTGCCAGCTTTCGACAACATCAGAGGCGACTTCGACCTCGGCTCAGGATCTGGCGAAGTAGCTCCTGTCGTAATCTGGTACTTGGTTGGAAGCGGCGTCGGCCAGCTGATTCACGGCTCCGCGTCCGATCGCTTCGGTCGCAAGCCTGTCATCTATGTCGGGCTTGCCATCTATGTCGGAGCTTGTCTTGGCGCCCTGTTTGCGCCAACTATCGGACTGCTGTTTGGGGCCAGGTTCGTCTGGGGCCTTGGTAGTGCCGCGATGGGAGTTCTGTACACCACCATCGCCAGAGATCTCTACGACGGCGACGAGATGGCAAGAGTGGTCTCAATCGTGGTGGCCTTCTTTTTGTTGGGGCCAATCATCACACCGCTGCTTGGCGAACTAATGATCAGAGTGTTCCCATGGCGTTCGGTGATAGTGGCCGCAATCGGTATGGCCATGGTCCTCTTCTTTTGGACTCTTCGCTTCCCAGAGACGCTGTCGAAGGAGGACCGCCGCCCACTTAAACCCCGGGCAACACTCGCCACCTTCGGCTACATCGTCAGGCATCGCGCCACAATGAGCTACATATTGGCCCTCACATCGTTGTCGGGCGCCTTCTTCATTTTCTTGGCGAGTTCGCAGCCGATCATCGACGAGATTTACGGTCGGGGTGATCAGTTCGCCGTTTGGTTTGCCATCTCTTCGATCCCAACCATCGCCGCTCTGTTCATCTCTCAGCGCCTCGTCAAAACCGTCGGGGCGAGGCGCCTGGTGTTTAGAAGCGGCATCGCTATGGTCTTCATCTGCGCGGCTTGGATCGTTGTATCTGAGCTCGCCGATGGAACACCGTCGTTCGGCTGGTGGTTCGGACTCCTAGTTGTAGTCAACTCGCTGGCAACCGTACAGACGCCGTTGTACACATCGCTGGCGCTCGAACCAATGGGCGACAAAGCAGGAAGCGCATCGAGCCTCCTCGGGTTCTTTAGCCTCGCAGGCGGCGCCGTCCTGGCCACCATATTCAACAACCAGATCGATCTAAGCGTCACACCAATGGCCATCGGCTACACGCTCTACGGATCTGCCTCGCTCATCTTCTTCTGGTTTGCAAGACCCAACCTGTCTACGTCTAGTCAAATCACTGCGGCTGCCACCGCCTCCGCTAGCGGGTCAGGCGTAGCCGGTTCCTGAGATGTAGCCCTGGAGATGGCGGGCTTCGTCTTCGAGTTCGTTCACTCGCCACTTCACAACATCGCCAATCGAGATAATCCCGACCAGCAGACCGTCGTCGCCGCACACGGGCAGGTGCCGGATGCGATGCTCGGTCATTCGCTCCATCAGTTGCTGAACTGTGTCGCCGACCGCGCAGGTAAAGACCTCGGGGGTCATAATCTCGCTCACCGGCTGCTCCAATAGGGCAGGTCCGTCGCTGGCAAGACGACGGACAACATCACGCTCAGACACGATGCCATCGATCCGGCCCGGCAACGACGACACCATAAGCGCGCCGATTCTAAGCTCGCCAAGCATCGCAACCGCTGTACCCACGGTGTCGTCAGGTAGAACCGACGCTACGTCATTGCCCTTGTGAGCGAGTATCTGAGCAACGTGCATGTTTCCTCCAGCCTCACGGGTGTAGTTCTTTGCAGACCGGTCGTCTCAGCACCCGATCGCACCAGTGTGACATAAGTCATTCCGTTTGAGTAGCCCAGTGCCACTCGTCAGGGTCAGATCAGGGTTACCTCAGGGACATTTAGGGGGTGGTCCCCGATGGCACCACTGTCGAATTCGTCCATGGTTGTCGACATGACAGCACCCTCAACTGCCACATACCAATCGGGAGCGAACAAAACCGTGAAGCCCATTCTCTCTGCGCGGAACGTGCGTAAGACCTATCGAACCGGCGATCAAGAGGTACAGGCCCTACGCGGTATCGATCTGGATGTGGCGCCTGGCGAGCTGCTGACGGTCATGGGGCCATCGGGGCACGGAAAGACCACGCTGCTCAACTGCCTCAGCGGTCTCGACGACATCGATGAAGGAACCGTGCTTGTCGACGACGCCGACATTCACAAACTGAGCGATCGCAAACGCACCGACCATCGCGCCAGACGCATGGGCTTCATATTCCAGAGCTTCAACTTGATCCCGGTCCTATCGGCGATTGAGAACGTCGAACTCCCGTTGTTGGCAATCGGCTGCAAGGCCAAAGAGGCACGCCAACGGGCCGCGAACATGCTCGACCAAGTAGGCCTTGCATCACGAACGTCTCATCGCCCCGCCGAAATGTCAGGTGGCGAACAACAGCGAGTCGCCACTGCCAGAGCGCTTGTCAGCGAGCCGGCCATCATCTGGGCCGACGAACCAACGGGAAACCTCGATTCGGTTACTGCGGGAGTCATCCTCGATCTTCTCCAAAGCGTGAACGCCGCAGGTCAGGCCCTCGTGGTCGTGACCCACGACGACGGCGTAGGCCATAGCGGCGACCGGTTGGTTCGCATTGTTGATGGCCGGATCGACTCCGAGGAGCAGACCCGATGACTCCTGTCATTCTGGGCGTAGTAGCCATCCCTTTACTCGTTGCCGCCCACGACATGATCCGACGACCAGTTCTGCGGCGACAGGCAGTCCGGAACGTCGTAAGGCGACCGAGCGAGAGCCTCATCATGATCGGCGGTGCCTTGCTGGGCACGGCGATCATCACCGCCTCGTTCATTATCGGCGACACATTCGATGGTTCGATCCGCGATATCGCTAGGACCAATCTCGGCCCGATCGACGAGGTCGTGGTCACCGACGATCGCTCCACTGCACAACAAATCGCGGCTGACCTCGCCGCAGATCCGATCGAAGGAACCGATGGTGTTCTGGTTGCCGTCGGCGCCGATGTGACGATCTCGACTGTCGACTCTGGGCAAGGCGTCCGCGCCGAACCCAGCGCAGCCGCATTTGAGCTCGACTTCGATAGTGCCCGATCGTTTGGTCAAGATCCGACGATTACTGGGTTCTCCGAGCTAGGTGGTACTCCAGGGCCAGGTCAGGCGACCGTCTCGAGACCGCTAGCCACGACGCTCGGGGTCACGACGGGCGATTCTCTTGTTGTGCACGCATATGGCATAACAAGAACGGTCGAGGTCATCGCCGTGGCCAACCGTCTTGGTGTGGCCGGGCGAACGACCGACAACGTGCATCTAATACCGGGAACATTGGACGCCATGTGGCAAGAGGCCGGCAATGCCGACCTTCCCATGCCAACCGGCTTCGTGTACATCTCCAACGAGGGTGGTGTGTTCGACAGCGTCGACAACTCCGAAGCGGTGCTCAGCGCTCTGTCGGCGCGGCTTGCCATGAGTCCAGGTGTCGATTCGATCAACGACTGGAAGGCCGATCTGCTGCGCGATGCCGAGGCCGAAGGAACTGAGCTAACCACCATATTTTCAAGCATCGGTTCGTTCGCGGTTCTGTCGGGCATCCTGCTGGTCGTGAACATCGTCGTGATGCTCACCGATGAACGAAGGTCGCAGCTTGGCATCATGCGCGCCCTCGGCGTTCGCCGCTCGCAAGTGGTGCGAATCATGGGGCTTGAGGGAACGTTCTATGCCATCGCCTCCACCGCAGCTGGCGTGAGCCTAGGGATCGGTGTTGGTTGGATTGTCGGCTACTTCTCAAACACCGTCGTTCAAAACGATGGGTTGTCTCTCAGTTTCCAGTTCGAAACATCGAGCCTGGTCACCGCTGGAGCAATAGGCCTACTCGTCACTCTGGCCACAGTCTGGCTCTCGAGCATCCGCCTAGCTCGAATGAACGTGATCAGCGCTATCCGAGACCTGCCATCGCCCCAAGGGGTCGGCCGCTCGTGGTTACGCGACCTAGCCGGCCTTGGAGCCGCGGCACTGGGTGCGTTTCTCCTCTATCTGGGGGTAACCGAGGACTCTGCTATGGCTGCCATGACAGGGGTGCCAATTCTGGCTGTCGGACTTATCCCAACGGCGCGCCGGCTCGTCGGCTGGAAAGCCGCAACTTCATTAGCCGGACTCGGTGCCGTCATCTGGGGCATCGCCGTGTTCACCGTCCTTCCAGATGCGATGCGCAACCCCGAGATCAACATCTTCGTGCTGCAAGGCGTAGTGCTGGTGACCGGCTCGGTGATGGCGCTAACGGCCAACGAGGCTCTTTGGCGTCGCATCATCGACCTGTCAGGACGTGGTCGTGCAGGGGTGCCGATCCGCCTGGGAATGACCTATCCGCTTGCTCGACCGGGCCGAACCGGCCTGCTGGTGGCCATGTACTCCCTGGTGCTATTCACCATCAGCTTCATGGCAATCATCACGGCAGTATTCGACGAACAAGGGCCAGCCATTGTCGATCAGACAAGCGCGGGCTTCGACATCATCGTCGATAGCAATCGCACCAACCCCGTCGACGAAACAGAGCTCAACAGCATCGATGGGGTCAGCGCCACAGCAGCGTTGAATCGAATCTGGCTGGACGTGGTGGCCCCTGGGTCCGACCAGACGCTGCCGGTAACGGGCATTGACGAGTCGTTCCTCACCTTTGGTGGGCCAGAACTTCAATCAATGGACCCGCGGTACGTCGATGCCGATGATCTCTGGCGAGCAGTGATCTCGGATTCATCCAAGGTTGTTGTTGGCGAGTTCACCTTTGGCGATGATGCAGACGAAGTGCTTAGCGTCGGTGACGAGCTCACAATCTTCAGTGACGTTGGCGCCGGCCGACAGCGCGTGACTGTTGCCGCGGTGTTGCAGAACGATTGGATGTACAACGGCGTGCTCACGGGCGCAGCCTCGGTCGATGCCCTCGTGGATGGATCGGTCATTCCAACCCGCTTCTACGTGTCGACTGCCGCAGGCCTCGACCCTGGCGACTTCGCGGCACGGCTCAACGGCGAACTGCTTAGCAACGGGGCCGAAGCCAGATCGTTTCTGGCCGAGGTGTCCGAGGAGTTGGACGGAAGCTCAGCATTCATTCGCATTCTTCAGGCCTATCTGGGGATCGGCCTTCTCATCGGAGTCGCAGGCCTCGGAATCGTTCTGGTCAGGGCCGTACGGGAGAGACGCCGCGAAATCGGAATGCTGCGAGCGATCGGCTTCACATCAACCACCATTCGTCGAGCGTTCCTCGTTGAGGCTCTATTCATCGCTGGCCAAGGTGCGATCCTCGGCGTCGGCCTCGGAATTGTGACCGGCTGGCAAGTGGTCACCCAAGCCGATGCGTTCGACACGGGCGCTAGCAGCCTTGTGATTCCGAAGTTGCTGATGGCTGGGATCCTGTTTGGCCCCATCGTCGCTTCGTTGATGGCGGCAGCATTACCCGCGAAACGAGCAGCGGAAATCGCCCCAGCCGTGGCGCTACGAGTAACCGGCTGATATCTGCCAGTTACAACGGGCGGATCGTCATCGTCCCGAACTTGGCGTCAAGTTCGTGGGCGATTAGGGCCACTGATCCCGATTCAGGGTCCGATGCCCAGATCGTGGTGTCGACCTCGATCATCCAGTCGTTTGGCTCGGCATTGGAGGCCTTCCAGACCTTCCAGCGATAGGTAGTCGGCCGCGAACCCTCGACCTGGGCCTTGAAGATGTAGTCGGTGTTTGGGTTCATCGCTATCGAGGCGTCGGTACCAATGATCGAGTTGCGTTCGTCGTACATCTCGAACGNCGAACGCCGGCGGGCGGTTCTTGGCATCTCGCCAGAACATGATGGCTCCAAAGGCAGCTTCGTTGCCCTCGGGAAGGAATCCGACGAGCGGTTGCGCTCCGGGAATCACAGTGTTGTTGTGACCCCTCCACCTAAGGGCGAAACCTACGCCAGGGCCATTCGATGGCGAAGCGTTCGCATTGGGGGTGATTGCCCCAATGCGGATTGGAACCACAACCTCGTAATCAGTCCACGACCGATCGCCCACCACGATTAACCGGTCGTATCCATCGTCGATGTTGTTCAGCTTGCCACCCGTCGTGCGCCACTCGCCATCCACCGGCTGAGCCTTGTTCTCGACTGGGCCCGACCAGTTAATTGTGGTCGGCAACGCCCAGGTCTGGCCCGATGTCCACTTGACTTGAATCGTCTTGGTGGTGCGGTCTCCGGTGTCATCGGTGACACGAATGTCGAGTTTGTTGTTTCCCGAGTTGAGGTCGTCGACGTCGAGATCTATGTTGATATCGCCATTGGCATGCAGCCGACGAGTAGTTGAGCCGACTCCCATTGTCACCCACGGCCCGTTGCGAAGTCGGTACTGCACAACGTCGACACCCTCTGAGTCGCTGACGTTGCCAAGAATGTTCACGAACGGCTGGGTGAGACCACGCTGACCGAACGCCGGGCTCTCGTCGTGCCAGATGGTGATAGTCGCAGCGTCGTTGGACGTTGACGGTGTTGTCGTCGTCGTGGTGGTCGTAGTTGTTGTTGTCGGCGGCGATGTCGTTGTCGTAGTCGTTGTGGTCGTAGTTGGCGAGCTTGTGGTCGTAGCCGCTGACGTCGACGTTGTTACGGCGAGTGTGGTGGTCGATCCGGTGGCGGCCGGGTCCGAGGTCGGAGGGGCCTGCGTTGCGACAGTCGGGTCCGATGTGGTCGCGGTTGAGCCCGTGAGGTTCGGGTTCGCGATGTCGGCAGTCGCAATAGCGACCA
>JAADHX010000366.1 GCA_013151655.1 Actinomycetota bacterium | reverse complement strand
CGGGCGTCATCGAAGCAATCGTGGTCTTTGATCATTCTGATCCCGACGTCTCACTCGAATCCGACGACGCATCGCGCCCGGTGAAGGTGGTCGTGAACGGTCGCAAACCTGGACTAGCCGGAGCTCGAAATACCGGAATCGATCTCGCTACCTCGTACTACGTAGCCTTCTGCGACGACGACGACACCTGGTCTCCCGACAAGCTGTCGCACCAGGTGGCAGCACTCACTGCCTCTGGCCGCCTAATGGCCGTCGGCTCAATCGAAGTGCACTACGAAGACACCGTCACCCGCCGTTCGCCAGACATGAACCCAATTCACTTCGATGATCTGCTGCGTTCACGAATCACCGAAGCACATCCGTCGACGTTCTTGTTCTGTCGCTCGTTGTTGGACGAGATCGGCTACGTCGATGAGGCACTCCCAGGCGCCTATGCGGAGGACTACGAGTATCTGCTTAGAGCCGCGAAGGTCAAACCGATCGAGGTCGCTCCAGAGGCGACAACTACCGTTTTGTGGCACACCGCAAGCTTCTTCATCGAAAACTGGCAAACCCGCATCGATGCACTGACATATCTACTTGACGCCTATCCAGAGTTCCAAACCGAACCCACCGGGCTCGCTAGGGTGCAAGGCCAGATCGCGTTCGCTCACGCGGCGATTGGCAACAAGTCCGACGCGAGACATTGGGCGAAGTCAACAATGCGTTCATCGTGGCGCGAAGGCCGCGCCTATTTGGCGTTGCTCGTATCGACCGGCATTGTTTCGGCTGACCGCGTCGTAGCGTTCATTCAGCGTCGAGGTCGAGGCATCTAGCGATGCTGTTCCGCGCCAGACAACCATCGTGGATCCTTACCGCCACAATTGCGGGTATGCCTCTGTGGTGGGCTCTCGGCACTGCGTCGTTCATCTGGATCATCGCGTCTGTTCCGATGGCGTGGACGCTGTTTCGGCGCACCCCGATCAAGGCTCCGCCCGGATTCGGGTTGTTGTTGTTGTTCCTTGGTTGGGTGCTGGTATCGGCCAGCCAAGCCGAAGGGCTAAGGCTCATTAGCGTCGGCTATCGCGTGGCGCTGTACTTCGCCGCGGCCATACTTTTCCTCTACATCTACAACTTGAGCGAAGAAGAACTCCCGCGGGCCCGAGTGCTCAAGCTGGCCACGCTCTACTTCTTCTACGCCATCGTCGGCGGGTACGCGGCATTCATCGTCGGCGATCTTCGCTTTACGTCGCCAATGGAGTACCTACTACCTGGACCAGTCCTCGAGAATCCGTTAGCCCAACAACTTGTTAGGCCCACCTTCGCTCAGAGTCAGGACTTCTTGGGGCCATCTCTGCCAAGACCCACAGCACCATTCGTATTTACCAACGAGTGGGGGTCTGGGCTCGGCTTTTTGGCACCAATGGTCATCGCGGCATGGGGCGTCCTCGGCAAACGTTGGCAGAGTTGCATCACACTGCTGGCGCTGGTTGCATTCGTCCCCATCATCATCTCGGTCAACCGCGGCCTCTGGATAGCGATCATCGTCGGCACCATCTACGGCACCATCCTGCTGGCTACACGGGGCGACACGAAGTACCTCCGAGCTCTGCTGGCAGCGGGCTTGGTTTGCCTAGTGCTCACCGTCGCTTCGCCACTCGGCGGGCTTATCGCCGCGAGGCTCGCGAACGACCACAGCAACAACAGTCGCTTGACCATCTATGAACAGACAATCGACCAGATCCAAGACTCACCATGGATCGGGTTTGGCGCGCCGCGAGTCAACGAAGACGAGCCAAACAAACCGGCCGTTGGCACTCACGGCCAGTTCTGGACAGTGCTCTACAGCCATGGGATTCCCGGTGCATTGTTGTTCGTGGCCTTCAGTTTGAGCATCGCAAGGCGAAGCCTCCAGGGGCAAGACCGCGCCGGTGTTTGGTTACACGTCACCGTGGCCCTAGTGCCCGTGATGATGTGGTTTTACGACATCTTGAACCAACCGATTTTTGTGATCATGCTCGCGGCCGGAACCGCCCTCAGGGGAGTTCCGCGCCCATCGAGCAGCCACGACGTCGACCCCGTAGTCGGCGGGGCCTCACAACTATCACCCTCGCAACCGACGGATACACGAACCCTTGTGAGGACTGTGTGACCGCGGCTCAGACGAAACAGCCAAACAAACTCAACGACCAGCTCGACTGGATACTTGACATTCTGCGAGGCAACGACGACGCGTTCGTGGTATCGACGGGCGAGTTGCCAGACGGCCACGTCGAAATCGATCGGTTTACGGTCTACCCGTCGATCAGAGAACCACGTCTGCTAGTCAGCGGCGGCTCAAACCGAGTACGGCACTCGGTGCTTCAGAGGTCTGCCGAACGCTCGGGCAAGCTCGGCTCGATCGCCAGGCGAGTGTCGGCCCAAGCCGCCCTGATTGGTGCCGACCAGTTGGCACTTGGCCCAGACGTCATCATCAGCCGCCCGCACTCCGACCATGCTCTACCCGATGGGTCCACGCCAACGACCTTGCGAGAACATCTTGAGGCCGCCATCGATGGTCACGAGTTGTGCATCGGTGTCACGGTGGGCCCACTGCGTCCGAATCGAAAGCCAGTCCTGCAACTCATGGACCACAGCGGACAGCTGGTCGCATACGCCAAGGTCGGCTGGGATGACTCGACGCGGGCTATGGTCGATCACGAAGTCGCTGCGCTCGACAAGCTCCCGAGGTTGCAACACGTCGCCGCGCCGAAGGTTCTGCACTCCGGTCATTGGCGCGGGTTGTCGGTGCTGGTCACCGCGCCGGTAGTCCATGACGGCCCAGCCGACGCTAGTACATCCCTTCTGCTGGACGCAGCCCGCGACATCGCCGCCATGACCACTCCGGCGACGGCTGCGCTCAGGTCGGCTGAGTGGACGAAGGTCCAGCGCAGACGCATCGCCGATTTGGGCCCAGTTGCGACCGATCTGGCCGTAGTCTTCGAACGCTGCATCGAGCTACACGGCGACCGCCGCCTAGTGTTCGGAAGCTCCCACGGCGACTGGGCCCCATGGAACATGCGCCGAGTCGGACATCGGCTCGGTGTGTGGGACTGGGAACGGAGTCGCAACGACGCGCCCATCGGCCTCGACATCATTCACTACAACTTCCAAGAGGCGTTCCACGCTTCGGGGCAGTCTGTAGCCGATGGCATCGACGCGGTTCGCCAAGCGGTCCCGGCACTCCTGACCGAACTTGGCGTCGCTGGCGAAGACCACGAGCTGATTGCTGTGCTGTATTTGGTGGAGCTGACCCTTCGCTTCGGCGAGACGTCGATCGCCGACGACACGACCCTTGCGAACACCCGCGCCGATCTCGTCGTCGAGTTGGAGTACCTGGTTCCTCGCGTCGGCGACCCAACCGAGGATCGACGCCTCGACCGACATCCAGCTACGCCAGGAAAGAGTCGCGTGTTCACTCGCAGAATGTTGGGCGGGCCCGGAGTGCCTGCACCGGCCCGCCAGCTGATCAAATCGTCGGCGAAGGCCGTGGGGCGGGCCACCGCATCGCACCGTGTTCTACCGAACACCTACATCGTGGGCGGCCAGCGTTGTGGCACAACCTCGTTGTTTCGATACCTGACTCAGAACCGGTCCGTGACCGGACCAACCCTCGAAAAGGGCGTCCATTACTACGACACCAACTACGAGCGCGGTGCCGACTGGTATCGCTCCCACTTCCCAACGCGCCGAGCAGTACGGTTGGCGAAGCGATACAACGGCGTCGAGCAGTCGGTGGTCGAAGCATCGCCTTACTACCTGTTCCACCCGTTCATACCCGCTCGCATTCACGATCTGACACCCGATGCGCGCGTTCTGGTCCTAGTAAGAGACCCCGTGGGACGGGCGCTCTCTCACCACAACCACGAAGTGAAACGCGGATTCGAGAACCTCGACTTCGGGGCTGCCATCGAGGCCGAATCGGATCGCATGCGAGGCGAGATCGATCGGCTGGCGTCCGAACCCGGATATGTGAGCTACGCCCACCAACACCACTCATATGTCGGCAGAGGTCAGTACGCGGAACAGATCCGCCGGTACGACAAGTTGTTCGGTCAGCAAAACGTCAAAGTAGTTCGTACCCAGGATCTCGAGGTCGACCCCCGAACCACCGTCGACTCGATTCTCAGGTTCCTCGGTATCCCGCTAATGGGGAAGGTGTCGTTCCCTCATTACAACGCTCGGCAGTACTCATCGATGGATCCCGGGCTGAAGCAACAACTGACGGACACGTTCGCCGAATCTGACGCTTGGGTAGCCGACAGGCTCGGACTCGACGAACTCTGGCGTTAGGCGGTGGCTACTACCGATCCGGCCATCGATCCCAAAGCCGCTCACCAGCCCGGGAACGGTGTGGGCCCAGCCGCCGAGTCCGACAAGGGCCGAACCGCGCGCACCCTTGCCCGCAGCGGGCTCATTGCCGTGGCCGGCAGCGCCGTCAACGGAACAGCAGCCTTTGTTGTCGCCGTCATCATCGCCAGAGGGTCTGTCGACACACGCGCTAGCGGTGCAGTCTTCGTAGCTACGGCCGTGTTCAACATCGCCTACCTCGTCGCGACCCTCGGGGCCGAAGTTGGGCTCGTTCGGTACGTCGCCAGAGATCCTCGTTCGGCCCGCCGACTGCTGCGCGGCGCGGCCGTCCCAGCGGCGGGCGGGCGCTGGCCTGCTAGCAGCTGTCGTAATTGTGGCCTCCCGCCACAACCTCGGCGATTGGTTAAGCGACGGCACCGAAGGTGGACAAGTGGCATCCGCGCTCCTTGGTGTTGGCCTGTTGGTTCCGTTGGCCACCATGGCAGCGGTTGCTCTTGCTGCCACCCGAGGGTTGGCGACAATGGTGCCAACTGCGGTCCTTGACCGCATTATTAGACCCTTGAGCCAAGTGGTCTTGGTGTCAGTCGCTGCACTAGTCGGCGCTTCCGCCGGTGGAATGGCACTGGCGTGGGCTCTGGCCTTTGTGCCCTCTTTTGTTGGTTCCTGGTGGTGGATCGCGCGGCGTGCACCCAAACAGAATCCAGAGTTCAAGGCTACAAATGTCTCCGACCCGGTCGTGCTTCCGCACCTGGCCGAACTGTTGGCTTCTCGGGCCCCCGCAGCCGAAGCCAAAACCGAGGACGCGACGTACTGGGAGTTCACGACGCCCCAGGCGCTCACTTCTATCCTGGCCGTTGTGTTGCGGTGGTCAGACATCGTGCTGGTGGCGGCTTTGGCCGGAACGGGAGTGGCCGCGATCTACACCGCCACAAGTCGGTTGTTGCTGGCTGGGACGTTCGTCAACGGTGCCATCATGCAATCGGTATCGCCGTTGGTCAGTAGCGCTCTTGGTCAAGGCGACGTGGCCGAAGCCAAGCGCCTATTGACCACCGGCACCGCTTGGCTGGTTGCGATCGTGTGGCCTGGTTACATCGCTCTTGGAGCCCTAGGCGCTGGCTTCTTGACGGTGTTTGGCCAGGAGTACACGGCCGGCGCGACCGCGCTGGCCATCTTGAGTGTGGCGATGTTGGTAGCCACTGGGGTTGGCCCCATCGAAGCCGTGCTGTTGATGGACGGAGGCAGTGAACAGAGCCTCTTCAACAACCTCGCGGCGGTTACAGTGATGATCGGCGTCGACCTCGCTTTGATTCCAAGTCACGGGTTAACAGGAGCCGCAATTGGCTGGGCCTGCGGACTTCTCATAACGAACTTGGCTCCTCTATGGCAGGTGTACCGCCGTCTCGGAATAACACCATTCGGGCGAGCCCACAGCATCGCTGCACTAGCCGCGCTCGGATCCATGGGCGCAGTAGCCGGGATCGTGCGCTTGTTCGGCGAACCAACTTTGGCGGTGGCGACCGCAGCGGCAATTGCCGGATGGATCGTTCATCTGGCTGTCCTGTCCAGAAACAGCGACGAACTTATGCTCAGCGAGCTACGAAGCGCTCTACGGCGTCGAGGCTGACTTCAACCAAGCTCGGCGATCAGCGCTGCCGTGGCCCCAAACCTCGGGTCGTTCGCTAGGCGACGATAAGCCTCAAGCGATGTTGCATCGGAATCGATTCGCATATCGCAACGCTCGTTGTTGGGGTCGATTGCGTCGAACACAACTAAACCAAGAAGGCGGTCCATCGGGCCGAACAGGTCGAGCACCGCATCGAAGAACTGCTGCTTCGAACCGTCACCGTTGTCGAGGGCGGCCCCCCATTCGGCCACAAGAATGGGTTGCGGGCGATCTTTCGCCCAGGCCAGGAATGGCCCGAAGACCTCCTCGGCAGTTTCGATGCTGCCGCGGCAGGGCGCCCACAGGTAGCCGTCGGCCCCGATGACGTCGACGACATCGTCGCCCGGATAGAACATTGGAGCGAAGCCGGTACCGAAGTGCCACGTCGTTGGTGTCCACACCCATTTAGCATTAGTCACGCCTTCTTCGTCGAAGATCGCCCGCACGTATCGCCAGACTTCTTCGTACAGCGCAGGGTTGTCGTGATAACCCCAGCGTTCGCCCTTGGCCGCATCGGGTTCCCAGAAGAACCTGAGCAGAAGGGGCTCGTCCAGTTCGCGGGTCCACACGGCGCGCTGACGGATGAGGTCGTCCGACGAACCGTCGAGGATCGAGGTTGCCGGCGCTCCGTTCCACGAAATCATTAGGCCAGTGCCGCGATCTAGGTGCCAGCGGAGCCGATCCATCGACCACTCGAGGTCGAAGCGGAAGAACTCGTTCACCAGCCCAAGCTTGCGGCCAATCGCTTCTTCGTGGTCGAGAATCGCCTGCCGCCTGGCCTCGTCGCCAAAGCCATCGCGGGGTCCGACCCACGCTCCTAACAGAGCCAGGCCGGCCTCGCCGCCGCCGGCACCAACTGAAGTCTCATCGGGGGTACCCGGGATGGTCGAGGTAGACGGCGAAACACCAGCCGTTGGTGGAGGCGCGGTATCGGGCGAGGAACTCGACGTCGAGGAGTTACCAGTCGTGCTGCTACAAGCCGTAGCAATCAGTGAAAACACGAGCACCAAGGCGACGATGCAACGTTTCATTGATCAAAGCCTTCAGTTGTCGGGTAGGTTCGGGCCATGGCGAAGATTGTGCAACTGATTTTGGCAGCATTAGTCGCGGGGCTGATTGCTCGCCTGGTACACAACCGCAACCAGCCTCCACCCGATGCTCCCAGTTGGCCAGCATGGACCGAGACCACCGACGCTGCGGCGCCTCGCGCCAACGTCGACCAGGAAGCGAAGTCATGGATCGAGCCCGACGCGGCTGGCGACTGCGCATCGTCACATCCGGTCAAGGTCAAATTGTCGAGCGGCATCTTTCACATCCTTGGCCAGCGCAACTACGAACGCACAAACGCCGACCGGTGTTACCTGTCGGCCGACACAGCCAGCGCTGATGGTTTCCGCGCTTCAAAGGTCTGACGTTCTCCGACCTAGAACGACACCAGTTCGACGCTCAGCAGACCTTGCACCGAACGAAGACCATCAAGGACAGCAGCCGATGGTGCCTCATCGAGAACTAGCACCATTAGGGCTCCAGACTCGTCGACGGCACGGCCGAGGCCCATATACGACACGTTGATCTTGGCATCGCCGAGATGTCGACCGACCTGACCCATTCGCCCGGGGCGGTCCTCATTGCGGATCACCAAGACGTGATCAGCGGCAGGCACCTCGACTACGTGGTTATCGAGCATCACGATGCGAGGCTCGTTGTGGAGCCCAACGAGTGTGCCAGCTAGCGAGTGGTGATCGGTACGCACGCCGATGAGGTTGCGGTACTGGCGTGTCGCCGTGTCGTTGACCACCGTGATTTCGAGCCCGGCGGCATCGGCTAACGATGGCGCGTTAACGAAGGTGACCTTGCCGTCGTGCCACTCACCCAGAAATCCCTTCACCACAGTCAGTTCGGCGACTCGAGTGTCGGCGCCGGCAAGATCGCCGACTAGCGAAATCTCGAGAGTTGCCGACATGGGGGTCGAGAGCTTCGCAATAAATGCGCCGAGACGCTCTGCCAGCCGAAGAAATGGCATCATCTCATCTGACCCAGCCGATGCGGCCACGTTGACCGCGAAAGGAACGAACTCGCCGGCAAGGGCGAGGTTCACTTGTTCGGCGATCGTCTCGCCCGCTCGGTCCTGAGCCTCTGCGGTGCTTGCCCCAAGGTGTGGGGTGACCACCACGTTGTCGAGTCCGAACAGGGGCGAGTCTGTGCATGGTTCTTCGTCGAATACGTCGAGGCCCGCACCCGCGATCTGTTGACTCACCAATGCCTCATACAACGCGACCTCGTCGACAATTCCGCCTCTGGCAGTGTTGACGATGCGCATCGTCGGCTTAGCCAACCGCAGCTGGTCGGCACCAATAAGACCGGTTGTCTCTGGTGTCTTGGGCAGGTGAACTGTCACGAAATCGGCCGTGCTCATAAGTTCGTCGAGCTCCAACAGTTCGACGCCGATCTCGGCCGCGTTCTCAACAGACACATATGGGTCGTAGGCCACCAAGCGAGTATCGAACGCGCTCAGTCGGGTTGCGACCAGCCGACCCACTCGACCTAACCCGACAAGGCCGATGGTCTTGTGAAACAGCTCGACACCAGTCCAGCGGCTGCGTTCCCAACGGCCCTCAACGAGGGCTCCGTGAGCCTGGGCGACGTTACGGGCCGAGGCAAGCATGAGCGTGATGGCTTGCTCTGCGGCAGAAACGACGTTCGATAGTGGTGCGTTGGCAACCAACACGCCTCGTGTGGTGGCAGCCTCGACGTCGACATTGTCGAGGCCAATTCCGGCTCGGCCGACGACAACCAGACTGCCTCCGGCAGCCAGCACCTCGTCGGTGACTTGGGTTGCTGATCGAATGATCAAGGCATCGACGTCGGCCACCGCTTCGAGTAACTCCGCGGGTTCGAGACCAACCCGAGTGATGATCGTGTGACCCGCCGCCTGTAGCACATCGACGCAGCTGGGAGCCAACGCTTCGGCAATTAGAACCTTGGCCATGTCAGCGCGCCAGAAACGAAGCGATGCGGGAGATTCCCTCTTTAAGGTCATCGTCGCCAAGAGCAAACGAGAACCGGGCGTAGCCAGGAGCCCCGAAGGCCTCGCCGGGAACGAATGCGACCTTGACTTCATCAAGAATCACGTCGGCGATATCGAGTGTGCTCGTCATGGTTCGACCTGCAAGCTCGCGCCCCAACAGACCTTCGAACGAAGGAAAAGCGTAGAACGCGCCCTTGGGTTCTGGGCACTCAACGCCATCGATTTCGTTGAGCATCGAGTGGATCGTGCGGCGGCGCCGGTCGAAGGCCAGACGCATGTCGGCAACGGCATCAAGTGGCCCAGCAACAGCTGCAAGCGCGGCGCGCTGTGAGACGTTGGCGACGTTGCTGGTCGAATGCGACTGAAGGTTCGTTGCCGCCTTAGTTATGGCCGGCGGCGCAATCATCCAGCCAACGCGCCAGCCTGTCATCGCGTAGGTCTTGGCCACTCCGTTGAGAACGATGCAACGGTCGCGAATTTCGGGAACAACAACGGGCATCGAATGATGTTCGGTCCCGTCGTACACAAGATGTTCGTAGATTTCGTCGGTGATAACCCAGATTCGATGTTTCGCAGCCCAGTTGCCGATGGCCTCGATTTCGTCTCGGTTGTACACCGAACCAGTCGGGTTCGATGGCGACACAAACAACAACGCCTTCGTGGCCTCGGTGCGGGCTGCTTCGAGGTCATCGACGGTTACCTTGAAGCTCGACGCGGCGGTCGTGGCTAACGTGATTGGCACGCCCCGTGCAAGCCGGATCGACTCCGGGTATGTGGTCCAGAAAGGGGCCAGAAGTAGCACCTCATCGCCGGGGTCGATGAGTGCCAGGAAGGTGTTGAACACTGCGTGTTTGCCCCCGTTGGTGACCAGCACCTGGGAAGCATCGACCTCATATCCGGAGTCCCGGCGAGTTTTGACCGCGATGGCTTCCTTCAAGTCAGGAAGCCCGCCAGCTGGCGAATAGCGGTGATTGGCCGGATTGCGACATGCTTCAACGGCGGCATCGACGATGTGGTCGGGAGTCGGGAAGTCGGGCTCTCCGGCTCCGAACCCGATTACAGGTTCGCCGGCGGCTTTGAGAGCCTTGGCTTTGGCATCGACGGCCAACGTAGCCGACGGCAAGACTGCGGCCACCAGCTTCGAAACAGGACTTGTCGCAGTGTTTGTCGCACTGTTGGACACAGTGCTCATGTGCGGGCCGATCCAGAACGAATTCGCATCCGCCCAATCTACCGTCGGACGCCTCGCCCTAGAAGCGGAATTATTGGCGCACCATTGCCCAGCGTTCGTGATCCCGCCATTGACCGTCGATACGAAGGAACTTCGGCGAGAAACCCTCGAGTCTGAAGCCGAGGGCTTGGGCCAGCTTTCGAGAACGATCGTTGCCAGGCTGAATGTTCGCTTCGAGGCGATGTAGCTCAAGTTCGCCGAACCCTCTTGCGACAACCAGCGACACTGCCTCACGGACGTAACCATGGCCTGCCGTCGCCGAGAAGCCGTAGTAGCCGAGCGCGCCAGACTGGAAGCCGCCGCGGGTGAGGTTGTTGATGTTCACAACAGCAACCAAGGTCTCGTCTACCCATGCGAGGTGAGCCTCTGTGTCAGCGAGCTTCACTCTTTCGATCCAAGCAATCGCGGCAACCGCCGAGGCTGGCGCGTACACCCAAGGGTGGAGAAGATCCGCGCTCGACCGAACTGCGGCGACGAGCGCATCAGCATCGGCTGAGGCCGGCGCCGTCAACTCAATGCGCTTCGAGGCAGCTATCGCCCGGCCCTTGTGTCGCCAGCGTCTCATGTCGTCAGCATCTCAGTTGTCAGCCGGATCGCTCGGCATCAACTTCAACCACGATCGACGATCTTCGAAACGACCAACCACTTCGAACCACAGGTCGAGTGGTTCGGCGGTGAAGGCGTCGTCTGGCCCACAGTCGACAACCCACCAGGCGCCTTCTTCGAGCTCCTCGGCTAGTTGGCCTGCCGACCATCCCGAGTAGCCGAGATACACGCGCACCGGTGATCTCGATTCCGTCGAGTCCAGATCTCGGGGTACGACCCGGCCATCTTCATCGGTTGTTACGCCAACCAAGCCCATGGTTTCGACAGGTCCGCCCTCGAACAGCACCGCAGGTGACGCCACTTCGCCGAGCGATTCCAAGCCAATCTCGGTGGCTTGAATCTCGAGCGGTCGATTCAGCACCACCCCAGCCGAACCCTCGGAGCCGTGGTCGAGCAGCAAGATCACGGCACGGTCGAACACCGCTTCGCGTAGAAGCGGTGTGGCAAGTAACAGGCGGCCGGCGGCAGGTTCCACAATCCTCATTTTTCCACACACAGGCCCGAGCCGTGACAGCAGTCGGGCCAACACCGAGGTCGAGGTGCCCTAACGGTCAGTGGCAGCGGCCAGCGGTATCTCCATTCGAACGACCGCGCCGCCCGAATCGCCGTTGCCGGCAACGATTTCGCCACCGTGCACCTGAACGATCTTTTGCGCGATGGCCATACCCAGACCGGTCGAACCCATGCGGTCGCCTCGATGGAACCGGTCGAAGAGATGTTCGAGGGCATCATCGGTAAAGCCCGGACCATCGTCGGACACGATGAGCACGCCCCGTCGACCTTCAACCTTGGCTCCGACCCACACTCTGTCGGCCCTGGCACCGGCGTTGTTCACAATGGTTATTGCTGCTTGTCGCAACAGGTTGTAGTCGGCTTGGATCACAACTTGTTCGGCTACATCGGCCACAATCTCGGTGCTGTCGATCCGTACCGACGCCGCCACCTCCTCGACTAAGAAGTCGAGGCGCAACGGCGATAGTCGAGGCAAGGCCTGTCCCGCTTCGAGGCGCGCAAACTCGAGGAGTTCGTTGACGCCAGACGACGCTCGATCGGCGGCGCCTGCGATCTCGACCAATGCGTTCCGGTAATCGTTGGCCTCGCGGGGTCTCGCCAACGACTGCGTAGCTGAGGCCTGAATCACGGCCAGAGGTGTACGGAGTTCGTGCGCGGCATCGGCGATGAAGTCTCGCTGTTGGGCCAAGACAACACGAGTGGGGCGGAGCGAACGCCCGGCCACAACCCAGCCAGCCACAGCGACGGCCAATACTGCGCCGATTCCGGCGAGAACGATCCGTAGACGTAATGAGCTCGCCTCATCGTCGAACGAAGTCAGTTCGATGAACGCCACCGCCGCAGCTTCTTCATCTAGGGGGACAACTGCTCCTAGGTATCTTTCGTCCTGAACATGAACGGAGAACTGATCGTCGTACCACAACCCTTCGCGGGTGATTGTTTGTAGCGGCGGTTCGATCCAAGTTTCGCCGAAGGCCTCTTCGTAGCCGGCATCTTCGTCGCTGATGGCCACAAACCAGGCGTTGACGCCTGACCGGTCGAGCGCCGCCTCTTGGGCGTTGGCGAGGGCCTCGCGTTCGGCGCTGGCGTAAATACTGTTCCGGCCAGCATCGTCGGCGTAGTAGGACAACCCGGCTATGGCAACCGCAGACAGAATTCCGTAGACGAGGGTCAGACGGATTCGGATCGATCTAAGGTTCATCGGCTATCCGTTCAACCTGTAGCCGACACCGCGAACTGTCTCGATCGCACCGTCGGCGCCAGGCAACTCCAACTTACGGCGAAGGTTGGCGATGTGAACGTCGACCACGTTCGACAAACCATCGTAGTTAGCGTCCCATACGTGTTCGAGCAGAATCGTGCGGGTGACAACCTGGCCGCGGTGCACCATCAGATGATGTAGCAGCGAAAACTCCTTGGGCGTCAGTGGTACAGCTACCGCGCCACGCCAAACGGTATGAGCGGCAGGATCTAGAGTTACGTCGCCAACTTCCAGAACTGGTGCCACAGCGGTGTCGGTCCGGCGTAGCAGAGCCCGCACCCGAGCCGACAGCTCCGGGAACTGGAAAGGCTTGGTCAAGTAGTCATCAGCGCCAGCGTCGAGCCCGCTGACCTTGTCGGTCAAGGCGTCCCTAGCCGTGAGCATCAACACCTTCGTGTGGTTCTCCAGCGAGCGCAGCCGCCGGCAAAACTCGGCTCCGTCGCCGTCCGGGAGGCCAAGGTCGAGGACTATCAGGTCGTAGTCGTCGACGAACACTGCCTCGTCGGCGTCGACGAGCGTTCCGACTAGATCGACCGCATGACCATCTTCGACCAAACCGCGCCTGACCACCTCGCCAAGGGCGCGATCGTCCTCGACTACTAGCAATCTCACTCTGTTCTCCCGTAGTGCACGTCTAGATGGTGCCACTTCCAACATGAAGCGACCGTGAAGTAACCCGGCTTGGCTCAAACCTCAACCCGACGACGCCGATCTAAAGAAGGTGAGACTTTCGCGCCACGCTGGCAGAATCTTTCAATACCTGCTGCTGTTAGCGGCGGGCGGAGCCGTCGCAGCATTTGTAGTTGCCGGCTTAGGCGAGGCGGAATCTGGCGCTATAACCACCGCGCCCGCCGGCAGCCAAGCATCCGCCGTTGCAGTTTCGACGACGAGTGTCGCACCACTCGTACCGGCTCCGGTCGGCGAAGGCACAGGAGCGGGTTCGAACGGCGAACGCCTCTTGCCTCCGGCCGCGGCGGCAACGAGCGATGCGGACACAACCACGACGATTCAAATGGTGCCCCAGGTTGGCGATTCTGCGACCTCTACGACCGAGGCGGCGACTCCCCCGTCGACTAGCCAACCGACCAGTGCAAGCACGACGGCTGTCACGACTACTGCGCCGCCCGCTCCGGCCGTGACAGCACCAGCACCGCCGGCGTCTCGGTTCGTGGCTGGCGACGTCGCCGCTCTATTTGCCACGGGAGGCGGCGACGACCCGGTTGGAACGGCTCGCGAAATTCTGCGCCGATCCGGCCCACTGGCAACCCAGTTCGCCGACGATCCGATCGTTATCGACAAGCTCACCGCGGCACTCAACGGTGCGCTCCTCGTCGGCGCTTCCGACTTCGCCAACCGGATTCTGCCAGCCATCAACGCCGCCACCGACGCCATCGCCAGCGAACAAGCCGACGCCGGTACCGGGCTGTGTCTGATTGTTGGCCCTGGATACAGCTGTGTTCAGGTCGCGGCGTTGAACCACACCTTCAGTGCCCTACCCCACCGGC
>JAADHX010000279.1:9519-13583 GCA_013151655.1 Actinomycetota bacterium | reverse complement strand
ATCTCGACGGCGAGAGCTGATCCACTTGGTCTCGATTCGTTCGGTACCCCGCGTCTTGGCGACAAGGTCATCGACTTAACCGGGGTCGGGTTCGCCTTCCCCGGTGCCGATCCGCTGTTTGTGGATACCGACCTATCCATCGGTCCTGGCGATCGGATTGGTGTCGTTGGGCCCAACGGTGCCGGGAAGTCGACGCTGTTGGACATCATTAGTGGTCATCGCCAACCTACCGAGGGTTCGCTGGCGACCGGATCTACGGTGGTGCTTGGATATTTCGACCAGGCCGGTCGCGACCTCGATCCGACATTGCGGGTACGCGAACTCATCGCTGGCCCCGACGGGCAGCTGACGACTACACAGCAGCAGTTGCTGGAACGGTTCTGGTTCGATCGCGATGCCCAACAAGCGTTTGTTTCGACCCTGTCTGGCGGCGAACGCCGACGGCTGGAACTCCTGCTGGTACTGGCAAGCCAACCCAACGTGTTGCTTCTCGACGAACCCACCAACGATCTAGATCTCGATACCCTTCGCTCACTTGAATCGTTTCTCGACGAATGGTCTGGCACCCTCATAGCGGTCTCGCACGACCGTGTTTTTCTCGAGCGAGCAACCGACGTTGCCATAGCGGTGATCGGAGGCGAGGTGCGTCGGCTTGCTGGTGGCGCGACGGTCTGGGCTGAAGCATCTCCCGTTAGCGCCCGGTCGACCGACCAGAATCAGCCCAGCACCAACTCCGGCGACCGGCGTTCGCCTGAAGGAAACCCAAAGCAGCGGTCGCCGTCCACGCTGCGGCGCCTGGTTGCCGAGGTCGAGAAACAAATGCGTCAGCTCGAAGAGCGCCGTAGAGGTGCCGAGGTGCTGTTGGCCGACGTAGACACCGGTCATGACACCCTCGGTAAGCTCGGTCGAGAAATGGCGGCGATCCAAGCCGACCTTGACTCGGCGGAGGAACAGTGGCTCGAACTATCCGCCGAGCTTGAGCAGCGGTAGCCTCATTGTTATGGCCTACCGTCCTACACACGACCACGCCGGGCACATTCTTCCGTTGCGACTTCGCAAACCGGGCCTGTACTGGGGAGTGCTCATTATTTCGACCCTCACGGTTCTCTCTATCGTGGGCGGGTCACTCGCAACCCTGTTGCTGTAGTCGTGAGCCTGTTGTCGCCCGACTCGGCCGACTTCGTCTACGACGAGTTCTCGATGTTTGGCGACAACGCCGCCGAGGTCGGAATCGAACTTCGCGCCAGCGTCGAGGTGGTCCGCAGGTCGACCGCTCTGCCAGACGGGCGCACCCTGAGCTCACTTCACTTCGGGGCGCAGCCCGAGATTGTGTTCCTTCACGGCACCGCCCAGAACGCCCACACATGGGACACAGTTGTTCTCGCTCTCGGGCGAGACGTGGTGACTGTTGACCTGGCTGGCCACGGTCACTCCTCATGGCGCGACGATCGGGCCTACGACCTGGCCGACCTGGCCGATGACGTTGTTTGCCTCCTCACCGACCTAGCGGCCAAGCAGCCCGTGATCCTGGTGGGAATGTCGCTCGGAGGCATGGTCGCCACCCGCATCGCCGCGCTCCGGCCCGATCTTGTTCGACGCCTTGTCGTGATCGACATCACTCCCGGTACGACGAAGGCCAAGGCGAAGAACATCTTCGACTTCGTCTCCGGTCCGCCATCGTTTCCGTCGTTCGACGAGATACTGGCCCGCACCATGGAGTTCAACCCCAACCGCTCAGAGTCTTCACTGCGACGCGGCATTCTGCACAACGCCGAAAGACACACTGACGGGTCTTGGAATTGGCGCTACGACCGACGAGGTCGTGACGGCGAGCCGCCACCGCGGGGCGATCTCTGGCTCGACGTCGAAGCTGTCGGTGACGCAGGTCTACCTCACCTCCTTGTTCGTGGCGGGGGCGCAGGTAGCGTGGTCGACGACGCCGACGTCGAAGAGTTTGAGGAGCGCAACCCTGGGGCATCTGTCGTTGTTGTCGACGACGCAGGCCACAGCATTCAAGGCGACAAACCCCTCAAGCTGGCCGAGATTCTGCTAGCCGAACTGGGTGACGCTGATCATCGAGACCACGATCTCCCCAGCGGTTAGTTGGCCAGCGCCAGAGCCGACGTAGAGCGCATCGCCGTAGGCGAAGATGCCGCCGTCGCTTGCTACGAGCCAGTAGCCGTTGCCGCCGGTGGTTGGGGCCATTCCGACGATGGGTTGGCTCAAGGATATTCCGCCGGTTGAGCCGAGGAATGGTGCGTCGCCGTAGGCGAAGATGCCGCCGTCGCTTGCTACGAGCCAGTAGCCGTTGCCGCCGGTGGTTGGGGCCATTCCGACGATGGGTTGGTTGAGTGCGATGGCGCCGGTTGAGCCGAGGAATGGTGCGTCGCCGAAGGCGAAGATGCCACCGTCGCTACCGGCCATCCAGTAGCCGTTGCCGCTTGGTGTCGTGGCTGCGGTAACAATCGGCTGCTGCAAAGCGATGCCATCGAGGGAGCCAACACTGGTGGCCGAACCCTGCGCCAACACTCGCCCAAGGCTCGTCACGAGCGAGTAACCCGCCGTCGGCGCCGTCGGCGCTGGCGGGGTGGATCCTCCATCGGTCTGGGTGCCGCCGCCGAGGAGTACCTCGACGGCATTCGCTGGATCGACTAGTCCAGCCCCGAACAGGTTGTCATCTCCCACGGCACCGAGGTCTTCTGCGGTGTCGCGGAGCAGGTCGAGAACTTGGGCTGGGGTTATGTCGGGATCGACAGCCTTGAGGAGGCCAGCCGCGGCCGCTACGTAAGGCGATGCCATCGACGTTCCATTGGCGTAGGCGTAGCTGTCATCGCCGCCGTTGTGAAGAGACAAGATGCTCACGCCAGGCGCGACTACATCGACCCAATTGCCATAGCCAGAAAAGTCGGCCTTTGAATCGTCGGTGTCAATCGCGCCAACCGAGATCACATCGTCAAGCGCTGCTGGGTACATCGTTGGGTTGCCCTGCGTTCCTGAGTTGCCCGACGCTGCCACGATCACTGTTCCCTTGCTGATCGCATGATCGATCGCCGCTTCCACGACCGATGAGTTCTGGGTTGAGCCGAGCGACAGGTTGATGACGTCGGCGCCGTTGTCAGCGGCCCAGATGATGCCAGCGGCCACGCTCCCAGAAGAGCCGCTGCCTGAACTGTTGAGGACTCTCACCGGCATGATGCGTATTCCTGCTCCAGCGCCTTCGATCCCGAGGTCGTTGTTGATGGTTGCACCAATCACTCCGGCGACGTGGCTGCCGTGAAAGTTGTCTGGAACAAGGCCATCGCCGGTGCCCGATACGAAGTCGCTTCCAGCGACCAATACCTGATCCAGGTCTTCGTGGGTGCCCCTGATGCCGGTGTCGAGCACCGCAACCACGACATCGTCTTCATTGGGTATCTGGCTGCTGGCGGCGGCGAATGTGGTTCGATCGAGTCCCCATTGAAACTCTCGGTATGGATCGCCGAACGCATGAAGTTCGATCTCGGGCTCGATTACCAAAACTACTGACGCAGCTGCGCTGGACCTGAATGCATTGGTCGCTACTACGCCGTCGTTCTTGATGGTGAACGTTCCGTCCATGACGGCGGCTGCGAGCTGCGGTGCGTCGTTGGCAGGGAGTTCGATTACTGAAGTTGTGAGAGTCCCGTCTGGTGCTCGTTCCAGAACGACCCAGCTGACTGCGTCGCCTGCAGCGTCGTGGTTCTGGTCCGCTGCAGCGACACCACCGCCGAGAGTTGACGAAACAACCACCGCACTGGCGACCAATACTCGCTGTAGTCGACGGAGGAGGTTTGACACGTTGGTCTCTTCGCTGAAGGCAGGCTGCGGGGTGCTTCCTTACCTTCGGAAAGAGACCGGTCATAGTTGAGCGTGAGATGTACCGATATCGCTACTTAGCGACGAAACAACGAAAACGAATGCCCAATGGCGCTGGATTCGCCGCTGACGTCGAGTTTTCCGGCGCTGATGGCACTAGCGACATCACGGCGTCCGGCCAACACATCGAGAAACGTGGCTGGGTCGGTGGTGATTGTCGCATCGGCTGG
>JAADHX010000279.1:0-9508 GCA_013151655.1 Actinomycetota bacterium | reverse complement strand
TGGCCGAACGGACCGTGCCTGCCGACACGGCGACCCAGACTTCGTAGTCGTCGATTCGGTACCTGTAGACCTCTTCGACGGTAGCTGCGGCGACCTCATCGAACGACGCGAACAGTTCGAACATGATCTGCTCGGGACGGAGCGTTTTCTCGCATGGTTCGTCGCGAAACTGTGCCCCCCATTGGGCGAGCTGGAGCAGCACCGGCTCAAGCCCGCGACCGAGGTCGGTTAGCTCATAAACCGACGATGCTGATGGAGGCGGAAGAACGCGTCTGCTGAGAATGTTGTGTTCTTCGAGGTGTTTGAGGCGATCGGCTAAGAGATTCGTTCCTACACCGGCCAGAGACCGAGACAAGTCGCTGTAGCGCTTCGGGCCGGGCATCAACTCACGAACGATAAGTAGCGTCCAGCGTTCGCCAAGGAGGTCAAGGGCCGTGGCCAGCCCGCAGGTTGGCTGGCCGTAACTACGACGGCTCATGTTTCCAGGGTACCGAGGCCGAGCACCATTGCTACATGTTTTAAAGGAGTGACAAAGATTACATGTATTAACTACTTTATATTTGTGTAGTGGGTCCCACCCATCAACTATGATGGTTTTCGTGATGCAACCAGCAACGCTCTCGTCAAAACCGAGCCGACCGCGGTCGGCAGCCAACGCCACGACCCCGGTCATCGTCAGCGGTGCCCGAGATTGCTGCGCCGATGAGATGCCGGCTTCGCAGCCCAAACTCGATGGTGCGTGCCAACAACAGCGATTCGAACGTTATGTCGTGCCTGAGTTCGACTTTGTTCGGCGGGTGACGCGTCGGTTTTCGCGATCCGCGGCCGAGGGCGACGATCTCATGCAGGATGTCCTCACCAACGCGTTTCGCGCGGCTGGCCGATTCGACGGCAAATACCCAAGAGCCTGGTTGTATCGAATTGCCTCCAACGCGGCCGCTTCGAGGGCCCGCAAGCATCGAGACACAACCAGTTTGCCTGAGGCCGACCGGATGGACAGCGCTATGTGGCTGGCTTCAGACGAATCGGTCGAAGATGCCGTCATCGACCCGATCCTCGACGCGACCCTAATATCGGCCCTCGACGAGCTGCCGGAACATTACCGATCAGTAATAGACCTAGTCGACGTCGGCTCGCTAAGTTACGAAGACGCAGCCAGACAGCTCGGCGTGCCCACCGGCACCGTCATGAGCCGGCTTCATCGAGGTCGTCGGCGCCTACGCGACGAACTTGCCGGTACCCACCTCGACCGGGGCCGTTCCGGGCGAAGCGAAGCGGTACCCGTCTAACCCAGCCAGGCTTGCCTACCGGCTCGACTTCCGGTCAGGCATGAACATCAACGACTGTGCGGCCGCGGATCTGCCCTGCGAGAATGGCCTCAGCCGCGGCGGGTACTTCATCGAGGCTGATCATCGACGACATCGAATCGAGTTGATCGAAATCGAGCAGTTCGACCAGGCGTGTCCAGGCCGCAACTCGGGTTTCAGTTGGGCACATGACCGAGTCGATTCCAAGGATGTTCACGCCGCGCAGCAGAAACGGCAGCACGGTGGTAACGAGACCACTTCCGCCGGCAAGACCGCAGGCCGCAATGGAGGTTCCGTACCCCATTTCGGTGAGTACGTTGGCAAGTGTCGTTCCGCCGACAGCATCGACGCACCCTCCCCAGCGTTCGCCCGACAAGGGGCGAGTCGGGGCTTCCTCGAGTTCGGAACGGTCGACAATTTCGGTGGCTCCGAGGTCTTTCAGATATTCGGCTAGCTCGGCTCGCCCAGTGCTGGCGGCAACTTCGTAGCCGGCGGCTGCCAACAGTTGAACGGCTACACCACCGACACCACCGCCCGCACCGGTGACGAGAACCGGTTTGGATCGGTCGATTTGGGCTAGCTCAAGCGCGAGCACGGCGAGCATCGATGTAAGACCGGCGGTTCCGACGGCCATCGCCCGCGCCGGTGAGAGCCCAGTTGGCATCGGCACCAGCCAGTCGGCATCGACACTGGCGACAGTTGACAAGCCACCCCAATGAGCTTCGCCGACCCTCCAGCCGGTCAGAACAACTGGGTCGCCGGTCCGATAGCGGTCGTCTTCGGAGGTCCGGACAACCCCAGCGAAGTCGATGCCGGGAACGTGTGGGTAGTTACGTACCAGGCGTCCGATTCCTTTGACGACCATGCCATCTTTGTAGTTGATCGTGCTGTGGGAGATGTCGACAACCACGTTGTTCTCGCGAAGTTCTGTTTCTTCGAAGTTGTCGATGCGGGCTTTGACGGTACGGCCATCGTCGCTTTCGAGCATGAGGGCGCGGAATGTGGGCATCGGCAGATCTCCTGTGGTTGTTCTGGTCAACTTAACGCCCGGAGCGAGTACTGAGCGGAGGCAGTGGCGGCCGGAGCAAGTTCGGCACTGAGCGGAGGCAGTGGCGGCCGGAGCAAGTTCGGCACTGAGCGATAGCCTCACTACATGGCTGTTGAGTCCACGGAAACAGTGGTCAGTGTCTCTGATGCTGCCCTCGAGAAAATTCAGGCGTTGCGCGACGGCGAGGATGAAGGCGAGAACCTCGGTCTTCATATCGAGATAACTGGTACCCGCGGCGTCGACTACACCTACGATCTTGCTTTCGCCATGATCGATGAGGCCGCCGACGACGATGTGTGCACGTTGGTTGGCGGGCTCACCATCATGATTCCCGAAGATCAGCTCGATCTACTTCGTGGTGCCGAGCTCGACATTCCCAGCAACGGACAGCAGCAGGGTTTGGTTCTGCGGAACCCGAACCGTCCGCCGGTCATGCCCCTCGACGACCCTATGGAACTCACGGGCGATATCCCAGACCAGATCCGCCAATTGCTTGAGGCTCGGATTAACCCGGCGATCGCAGCTCACGGTGGGTGGGCCGAATTGGTCGAGGTCGATGGGCCGAAAGTTGTAGTGAGGCTTGGCGGTGGTTGCCAGGGTTGTGCGATGTCGAAGGCGACGGTTACGGCCGGTATCGAGCAGACGATTCGCCAGCACATTCCATCGATTGAGTCGGTTGTCGATGTCACCGACCACCAGGCCGGTGACAACCCCTACTACTCTCACGCCTAGCTATCTGAAGCAGTTGTCGTAGCTAAACTCAGAAATCTGAGCGCCAAATTGGGAATCACCAGCGCAGTTTGGTGTGTTCATGGAGTGTGATGGTGATGGAAGCAGCACAAACTGAACGTGACGCCGCCTTTCGTTCCTATGTGGTTCCCGAGCTCGACGTCATGTTTCGGGTGGCCATGTCGCTTACGCGCAACAAGGCCGACGCGGAGGATCTAGTCCAAGACGCATTGGTGAGGGCATACCGAGCTATCGATCGTTTCGACGGTCGATATCCTCGGGCTTGGCTGCTAACAATCTTGCGCAATGCTCAGATAAACCGCACTCGCCGCCGCCGGCCAGAACTTCTCCACGACCCCGACACCGAGATGGAGCGCCTGTCTTCCACCAAATCTGGCGACGAGTTCGATCCCGAGGCTGTTGTCATCGATCCCGTCTTCGATGCCAGCGTGCGTCAGGCTCTCGATGCCTTGCCCAAGAAGTTCCGTCGACCGGTCGAGCTGGTCGATTTGGGCGGTCTGTCTTACCAGGAGGCTGCCGACGACATGGGTGTCCCGGTTGGCACTGTGATGAGCAGGCTTCATCGGGCTCGAAAGCGAATGCGTGACCATCTCGAACAGACGGGCTTCGGCACTAGGGAGATCGATTGATGAACGCGTTCACACGTTTTGCATCATTGTTTGGTGCGGGTAAAGACGCGTCAGGCCGTGGCGGTTCGAGCCCCGAATGCCGGCGGGTTGGCGAGGTGCTCCAGATGTACCTCGACGGCGAGTTCGATGGCGATACATCGTGGCTCACGGATCACCTCGACGAGTGCGCTGATTGCGGGCTTGACTCCGCTGAGTTTCAACAACTCAAGGACGCCATTAGTCGGCTTGGCCAGCCCGATACCGATACTCGACAGCGGCTGCAAGAGTTTGCCGACCACCTCGCCGGTGGCGAGATGGACGTAGTCGACGATCCGGTCTGAGCGCCTTGCGCGGTCTAATTGCCGACTGGTTTTTGCCTCGCACCGACCGAGCTGTGTTCATTCAAGTCGGGCTTGTCATGCCCTATCTAGCCATCCGGATCTGGTTCGCTAGGCACGACCCGGATCGGAAGTTGTTCCGAATCGGGATGTTCGTGTTCGTCGGTTCGCTGTTCGCGCTCCGGACCCTGCACTGAATGCCAAACCCGTCGAGGTCGACTGCCGAGGGCGCTCCTACCTGGGATTGATCGCTTTGTAAACCGAGCTGGCTATGCCTGGACCGTCTAGTCCGAGTTCGCTTCTGAGCTCGTTTGGGTCGCCGTGGTCGATGTAGGCAACTGGGGTGCCGAGTTGAACCACCCGGGGCACTGTGTCCAGGTCTGGGAGTCTGGAGATCTCGTCGGTGACTGTGGAACCGATTCCGCCCACACGAATACCATCCTCGATCGTTATCACGATGGGGTAGCTGCTGGCGTCGCGGAGCATCTGGCGATCGAGAGGGACGGTTCTGATGTCGTAGACCGTCACCTCGATTCCCTGCTCGGCGAGGTCGGCAGCCGCGGCGAGCGTGTATTGAAGCTGGGTACCCATCGACAGCAAACAGGCATGGGACCCTTCGCGAAGTTTCCGAGCCGATCGGCCCGAGCCGGTAGTTCCGTCTGGCGACGAAGGTGCTGGGCCGCGCGACCAGCGGATAGCGACTGGCCCGTCGGTTATGGTCATGGCTTCGCGGAACATGACTGGGAGTTCCTCGATCGATGACGGAGCGAAGATGGTCATGCCAGGTACTCGCAGGCACATGGCCATGTCGAGCACGCCATGATGCGAGGCGCCATCGGGGCCGGTGATGCCTGCTCGATCGAGGCACAAGATGACTGGCAGTTTGTGCAAGCCGACGTCGTAGACGAGTTGGTCGAACGCTCGAGCTAAGAACGTGGCGTAAAGCGCTACCACTGGTCGTTGCCCGGTCATGGCCATGCCTGCGGCGGCGGTTAGAGCGTGTTGCTCTGCGATGCCGACGTCGAAGAATCGATCTGGGTACTTTTCCTCGAACCGTAGGAGCCCAGTCGAACCTGGCATGGCGGCGGTGATGGCAATAAGTTCGGGGTGCTCAGCGGCTGCTGTCAGAATTGCGTCTGTGAAGGCGACCTTGAATTCCGGTGCCGATGGTCGTCCGCTGGGGGCCACGCCGGTATTGGGATCGAAGAGGCCAACGTCGTGCAGGTGCTTCTCGATGTCGTCTTCGGCAGGTGAGTATCCGAGGCCTTTGCTGGTGAGGACGTGTACTACCACCGGCCCCTTGTAAGCCTTTGCGTCGCGGAGGGCCGATTCGAGCTCGGCGATGTCGTGGCCGTCGATCGGGCCCGTGTAGCGGACGCCGAGGGTTTCAAAGAATGCTGGGGGTTCCCACATTTCGCGCACCGCGGCGGCGGCACCAGACAGTCCGCGAACAACCTCTCCTCCCAACGGCACCCGATCGAGAACGTCTTTGATCTGGCGGCGGCTTCGGAGGTAGGTCGGTTTGGAACGTAGCCTCGACACTGCGGTTGATAGCCGGCTAATCGTCGGCGCGTACGACCGGCCATTGTCGTTGAGAACAATCACGACGTTCTCATCATGGTGGCCAAGGTTGTTTAGGGCCTCAAAGGCCATGCCGCCGGTGAGGCTTCCGTCGCCAACAATGGCCACGACGTCACGATGATGTTCGCCGCGGGTCTCGAACCCGGCGGCCAGACCAAACGCGTAACTGAGTGCGGTGGAGGCATGGCTGTTCTCGACCCAATCGTGGGCGGACTCTGCCCGCGACGGATATCCAGATAGTCCGTGTCGTTGGCGGAGGCTGTCGAAGTCGTCGCGCCGACCGGTAACGAGTTTGTGTACGTAGGCCTGGTGGCCGGTGTCCCAGATGAGTGCATCGCGAGGTGATTCGAATACGCGATGAAGGGCCAGGGTGAGTTCGACTGCTCCGAGGTTCGAGCCGAGATGGCCGCCAGTTTTCGAAACTTTCTGAACGATAAACGCCCGGATCTCCTCGGCAAGTTCGTTGAGCTGCGCGAGATCGAGGGCCCGTAGATCTGCGGGACTCTGGATCTTGTCGAGGAGCATCAACGTCTCCGATGCACCGGAGAGAACTCTGTTGGTTCCCCGCCTGTTTCAAACCGCTTCATGACAATCACCTATGGTACGTCGGTCACTGCCGTCTCGGCGTTGCCGACACTGTTTCGAGGGGCCTAGCTGCGATCCGCATGCTTGCTTGGTTGCCGATGTGCCAACCAAACCACAGCACAATGGCACCGCCGACAGCATCGATCCAGAAGTGATTGCCCGTCACAACAATTGCGAACATTGTCAGCGCCGGGTAGACCGCTACCGCGGCGCGAGCCCACCGTGTGGTGGCGATCGGATAGAGGGCCACCGTGCACCACAAAGCCCAAGCAATATGAAGGCTTGGCATCGCAGCCCACTGATTGGAGATGGACTGCATCGTGCCAGAATCGAACGACCACAGCCCTCCAAACTCCGACAGCGTATCGACGTAGTCATGGTCGTTTAGGTTGGCTCCGTAGTCGCCCCCGGCGTTCAGTAAACGCGGCGGCATGAGTGGAAACAACGAAAAGCCGAACAGCGCCAGTGCGGTAGTGGCCGACAAGATATTGCGGTATCGGCGGTAACGATTTGGGGCTCTGATGTACAGAAACACCATCACGCCTCCGGTCACAACGAAGTGAGCGCTGCCGTAAAAGACATTCCAGGCCCAGATGAACCAGTCCCACCCGATAAAGGCGTCTTGAATTGCGAGTTCGATGTAGAGGCCGAGAACTCGTTCGAGGTCGATGATGAGCTCTGCGTTATCTAGCGCACGCTGGGGCCCCACGGAGAAGTTCCCACCCGAACCGAATTGGTTTCGGATGAACGAGTAGACGATATAGAACCCGACGACGTAGCTGAGCTCCAACCACCAGCGTCGCCGGATCGGCGTGCGGTCAGTGATCTCGGAGTGGGTGGTCACTTGGTTATCGTCGAGCCGCGTTGGTTCAGTCTCGTGGCTCATGGCTGTCCTGCGGGTTCGCGGTCATGACCCCGGATCCAACCGATTAGGAACGCAGGCGCGCCGAACAGGCTCACGAGCAAGGTCAACGCGTAAAGAATCAACCCGAGCAGGATCGCTTCGGCATCGCTGACGCCGAGTGGTCCAAGGAAGAGCACTAACGCTCCCTCGCGGAGGCCAAGTCCCCCTATCGACAGCGGTAGAACCTGTGCGATCAGTACGGCCGGCGCAAAGGCCAGCCACGCGGTTGGCGATACATCCATGCCGATCGCCTCAGCCGCCAACGCGGTAGCCGCGATCAGCACTAGCTGGTACATCAACCCCACGCCTATGAGGTTCACGACGGCCCCAGGCGTGCGCCTGAACTCTCCAAGCCCTAGATGCAAACCGCTGAACGTTCGCTTTATGCCGCCGCGCCCTTCCAGCCGTCGACCGATCCGTGGGGTTTGGGCCACGATGACGACTACGAACAAGAAGACCAAGGTCACGATCGCCAGGCTCATTGCGGTTCGCGAACCGGCACCCAGTCGGGCTAACCCGGGATTGATGGCGAAGGCGGTAAGGGGCAGTACCGGAAGCACGACCCAGCCGGTGAGCCGTTCGATCACCACTGAGGCGAAGCAACGAGGTACATCGCCTAGGCGCTTGGCTAGGCGGCGAACTCGCAGCACATCTCCACCGATTGTGGTCGGCAGGAAGTTCCCAACGAATTGGCCAGCAAGGTTCAAGACGATTAGCCGGAACACGCTTGGATTGAGATCGAGGGTGTTTAACACCGTGCGCCACCTGAACGCCGCTATGACCTGGCTGAGAGCGGTCAGTCCCAGTGCGCCGAGTAGCCAGTAGAGATCTCGTGTCGACCAGCCAGACCACAAGTCTGTGAGTTCGTTTCTCGGAATCCCGATGCTCAAGAACACCAGCATTCCGACGCTGACAAGCGTCCGCAGAATCAGCATGAGCCAGGGCCGCCGCTGACGCTTGGGTTGTGTTGCGACGGGGTCACTCATGGCACTGAAGAGAATATGGCCTCTCAAGCCGACGGCCACCCCGACCGATGTCAGTGGGCAGGATTGTGATGCGACAAACCAGTGTGGCAAACGAGGAACCAATATGAAACTATTCCGGGCAACAGTTGTTGTAGTGGCGACCCTGCTATTGCTTGGCGGGTGTGGGCTAGGCGAGAGATCTCCCAGTTCGGGCGATGCCGGTAGCGATCTTCCCCTCGTCGAGCTCACCGGTGACGATGCAATGCTCATGGCTGCGGTCGAGCGCACAAACGAGCTCGAGTCGTTCCGGTTTGCGATGCTCTTCGAAATGTCGGTTCCCGATGAAGACGCTATTCGGATCATGGTCGACGGTGCGGTGGATGTCGCGAGCGGAAACGCAACGCTGACCGTTGACCTCGGATCAATGTTCGACACCATTCCCGAATCGGAACGGTCCGAGTTTGAATCGACCTTCGGCGACGGAAGTATCGAGATCATCCAAGCAGGATCGTCGACCTACATGAAGTTCCCGATGCTGGCCGAGCTGGCTGGTGGCAGTGGCGATTGGGTCGAGGTCCCCACTGACGCCTCAAGCGATGTGCTTGGCCTGACAGGAATCAGCTTCGAGAGCCCCGAGGATCTGTTGTCTGGGTTGACCGACGGCGCGGTGGTTACCGAAGTCGGAAGCGAGATCATTAACGGTGTCGCAACCACTAAGTTCAGGCTTGATGCGGTCGAGCCTGCCGCGAGCGGAGGCGATATCTTCGGCGATGGCGGTGCCGACGCCATCTTCGGTAACAGCGGCGCTACGTTCGTATGGATCGACGATCATGGGGTGGTTCGGCGAATGGAAGTGAGTTTCAACTTCTTCGGAATCGAGGGCGGGATCGCGATCGAGTTCTCCGACTTCGGTAGTCCAGTGGTGGTCGAGGTTCCGGCCAATGCCGTCGCCATCGATCCAGCCCAGTTCGATCTGTTTGGTTAGCGGAGGATCGGTCACCGGTACGCTACGACGTACAGGATCGGCCCTTGGCGTCGGCCTTGCCGACCGCCTTTGGAGGGCCAGTGCTCGATCAAGACTTAGTACAAGCGGCGTTACAGACCGGATTGGCTTGCGGCGCAGACTTCGCTGAGGTGTTTGTCGAAGATCGCCGCAACATGTCGGCTGTCCTCGACGACGGCAAAGTTGAGGAACTCACAACTGGTCGAGATCGCGGCGCTGGCATCAGGGTCGTGATCGGCGATACCACCGGTTTCGCTCATACGGCCGACCTTTCCGAGGCCGGTCTACAAGATGCGGCCCTGGCGGCAGCTGCGATCGCCTCATCTGGTCAAAGTCGAGTTGTCGATACGTTTTCTGTGATGTCGGCGCGACCCACCCCAGTTCGGACCCTGCCCGAAACTGTGGCTAAGGACGTGAAA
>JAADHX010000432.1 GCA_013151655.1 Actinomycetota bacterium | reverse complement strand
TACGAATAGCGCTAGTCGCAGGGCGAGGGATTCCTCAAGGCGGTATCGGATCGAGTCAAACATTGGGTGGGGCGCGGCGAACCTTCGCTACCCGAGACTGGTCGGCCCGAGCCGAATGCCGTTAAGGCTCTTGTATGCACATGGAAGTACGGCCAGATAGGCGATGAATAAACTTGCAGTTGAGTGAATAGCTGCTACTATCCCTTCACCAGATGTGTACGAGAGGGTCACCCGTGTTGGACCAGCCATGTTGAACCAGTCATGTTGAAGATGGGAATCGTTGGTGCCTCTGGTTACACAGGGGCCGAAACGATGCGCTTGGTGGCGTCGCATCCCGACATCTCTGTGGTTGTTGCAGCAGGGGAGTCGACTGCCGGCGTGCGGGTGGCCGACCTTTACGCCAGCCTGGCGCCCGCGTACGGCGAGATGGTGTACGAACCGTACGACGTTGCATTGTTTGCTGGGCTCGATGTTGTGGTGATGGGTCTGCCGCATGGCACGAGCCAGCCCATCGTGAAGGAACTTCACGGGCGGGTCGGACTAATCGTCGATATGGGTGCCGACTTTCGACTCAAAGACCCGGCTCTTTACCCACAGTGGTACGGCGAAACCCATAGTTGTCCCGAGCTACTCGACGAGTTTGTCTACGGCCTGCCCGAGTTGTATCGAGATCAGATCGTCGGTGCTAAGGCCATCGCGGTGCCTGGGTGTAACCCAACGGCTGCCTGTCTTGCGCTGGCCCCATTTAGCCATGGCAACTTGCTTGATGGCGACAGCGTCATTGTCGATCTCGCAACAGGTGCATCGGGTGCTGGCCGGGGGCCAAAACCCAAGATGCAGTTCTGTGCGGTCGACGAAAACTACGAGGCTTACGGATTACTCGATCACCGCCACACACCCGAGATGGAGCAGGTCCTGAACACAACGGTGCTGTTCACCCCGCACTTGGTACCCATGAGTCGAGGCATCCTGGCCACGTGTTACGCCAAACCTACCAACACCATGACTACCGAGCAGGCACTTGCTGTTATGGCCGACTTCTACGCCGATGAACCGTTCGTGTTCGTCAGCGAGCGATCACCATCCACCAAAGCGACGTTGGGTTCCAACTCGGCTCATCTCACCGCGCGCGTCGATCCCCGCACCGGTCGACTGATCGCTATCGCGGCCATCGACCACCTCACAAAGGGTTCGGCCGGTGGCGCTTTGCAATCGATTAACGTCGCATTGGGTCTCGATGAATCGACTGGCCTTCCAACGCTGGGGCTGCTCCCATGACCCGGGGAACGACTGAGTCGGCTCGCACCGATCCGCAGCTGACCGCCAAACTCCTTACCGAGGTGCTGCCCTACATTCAGCGTTGGCGCGACAAGGTGGTTGTGATCAAGTTTGGTGGCAATGCCATGATCGACGACGCCCTTGCCGCCACCTTTGCCTCGGACATGGTGTTGCTACGCCAGGTGGGCATTCTTCCGGTCGTCGTGCACGGGGGCGGGCCTCAGATTGGTGACATGTTGCGTCGACTCGGGAAGGAGTCTGTGTTCGAGGACGGGCTCCGTGTGACCGACGCTGAAACTCTCGACATTGCAAGAATGGTTCTGGTCGGCAAGGTGAATCGTGAGATCGTCGGTGCCATCAATATGCATGGACCACTCGCGGTGGGCTTGTCTGGCCAAGATGCCGGAATCATCACGGCTAAGGCTCGAGATTCGCGGCTGGGGTTTGTCGGTGACGTTTCGGCCGTCAACTCGACGATGATCGAACGGATGCTGGCCGAAGGGCTGATTCCGGTGATCTCGACCATCGGCGCCGATGCGGCTGGGCAGGCCTACAACATCAACGCCGACACTGTTGCCGGGGCCATAGCATCATCGCTTGGTGCCGAAAAGATCATCTATCTAACCGACGTCGCCGGTCTGTTGGCAGACGTCGATAATGCCGACACGCTCATCAGTCGTATCACTAGCGAGGCTCTTCGGGCGTCGCTCGATGAAGGCGAGTTGGTTGGTGGCATGATTCCCAAAATTACCGCGGCAGTAGAGGCGGTTGAGCATGGCGTGTCCTCGGCTCACCTACTCGATGGCCGGGTACCTCACGTGATGCTGATCGAACTATTCACCGATTCAGGTATCGGAACCCTAATCACCAAAGAGCCCTACACGGGCTCAGACGGAGTCGAATCATGAGCCACGCGCAATCAATGGGCGCAGCGCACGCAGTGGGAGCGCGCAACTCCGACGCTACGGACGGCACGATACCCACGAACACCACCGCCGTTGAGACGAATCCAGGATGTCCACTAATGCCCACCTACGGACCACCGTCGGTGATGTTTGTTCGGGGTTCTGGTTCGGAGCTGTTTGATCGCGATGGCAAGCGTTACCTCGATTTCTTGGCTGGACTCGCTGTCGTATCGCTTGGGCACTCGCACCCAGCTGTTGGGGCTGCGATCTCCGAACAAGCGAACACCCTTCAGCATGTGTCGAATCTGTTTGCCACCGAACCCCAGGTCGAGGTGGCCCAGACTCTCGATCGTTTGAACGGCGGTGGGGGCCAGGTGTTCTTCTGCAATTCAGGGGCTGAGGCCAACGAAGCCGCCATCAAGTTGGCTCGTCGATATGGGGGTCATGGCCGCCACGTGGTCATCTCTGCGTTTAGGTCGTTCCATGGCCGAACCTTGGCCACCCTTCATGCCACCGGCCAACCCGAGAAACACGAAGTGTTCCAGCCTCTGCCAGAGGGTTTTCGTCATGTCGAATTTGGAAATGCTGATGAACTGGAACGCATGATTGATCCTTCCGTTTGTGCGGTTCTGCTTGAAACAGTTCAAGGCGAGGGTGGCGTAAATCCGCTGCCAGCGGGGTATCTCGAAGCGGTTCGCAAGATCTGCGACGAGCGCGACATTCTTCTAATGATCGACGAAGTCCAAACAGGTCTGGCCCGTACGGGCGAGTGGTTCGGCTACCAGCATTGGCCGGTTAGGCCAGACGTTGTCACCATGGCCAAGGCCCTCGGCAACGGAATGCCCATCGGAGCGGTTTGGGCACCCAAGGAGATAGCGGCCTCGTTCAAACCCGGCGATCATGCCACCACGTTCGGCGGACAACCACTGGCCACATCAGCTGCGCGAGCCGTGCTTCGCACGATGGAGGCCATGGATGCACCGGCAACGGTAAACAGGGTCGGTGGCGAACTAATGGCAAAACTTGTCGATGTCGACGGGGTTCGTAGCGTTCGTGGCCTCGGTCTGCTGCTGGCCGCCGAACTCGACGAAGGTATCGACGCCCGTGCTGTTGCCACAACTTGTCTTTCGCGGGGGCTGGTCCTGAACGCAGTTACACCGACAGCGTTGCGCTTGGCTCCACCGTTCGTGCTCACTAGCGAAGAGATCGACGAAGGTCTCGCCATCATGGGTGCAGCAATTGCTGATGAGCGGTCGACGACACCGGCGAAGGGTCACTAGATGCGTCACTTCCTCGAAATCGACGATCTCACCCCCGCCGAACTTAGCGAGGTGCTCGACCAAGCCTCAGCGGACAGTCCACCTCAAGTTCTGGCGGGCAAGGGTGCGGCGTTGATATTCGAAAAGCCCTCGCTCAGAACCCGCAACGCTACGGAGATGGCTGTCGTGCAACTTGGTGGACACCCGATCTATCTAGGCGACGATGAGGTCGGAATCGACAAGCGCGAAACCGCCGACGATGTCATCCGGGTACTGGCCGGCTATCACGCCGTGGTCGCGGCCAGGGTGTTCGACCACAACGTGCTCGAACGAATGGCTGCTCGCAATGTGGTGCCGGTGGTGAACCTGTTGTCCGAGGAGGCCCATCCGATGCAAGCCTTGGCCGATCTACTCACTCTCAAAGATGAGTTCGGTGGGCTCGATGGTTTGGTAGTTACCTACGTCGGCGATGCCAATAACGTCTGGCGGTCTCTCGCCCTTGGTTGTGCCATGGTTGGTGTTGTGAGCCGGGTTGTGTGTCCTCCTGGTTACGCCCCGAACCCCGAGGACGTCGACCGCATCCGGGGTCTTGGCGGAGAAGTCGAAGTCTTCGATCGCCCCGAGCTGGCCATCGATGGTGCCGATGCTGTTTACACCGATGTGTGGACCTCGATGGGACAAGAGGAAGAGTCCGCAGTGCGACTTCGCGCCTTCGAGGGGTTTAGCGTGACGGCCGACCTATTGTCCGCAATGAGTCCTAGCGGAATTTTCCTGCACTGTCTTCCGGCCCATCGCGGCGAAGAAGTCAGCGATGACGCCATCGAGTCGAGCAGCAGTCGGGTCTTTGTTCAAGCCGCTAACAGGATGCACTCGGCCCGCGGACTGCTCGCGTGGCTACTAACCCAACAGCCATGAAGGCCCAGCCATGAAAGCCCAACGTCAACATGCAGTTGAGGGTTTGCTCAGCACCAATGCAGTCGTCTCGCAGATTCAACTGGTGGAGTTACTCGATGCTGCGGGCTTCGAGGCCACCCAAGCGACTGTTTCGCGCGACCTCGAGGAACTTGGGGCCGTAAAGGTGCGGGTGCCTGGGGGCGAATCGATTTATGCCATCCCTGAGTTACCGCATAAGCGGGCGGTGCCGGAGGATCACCTTCGCCGTGTGTTCTCCGATTGGGTTGTCGACATCGCGTCGAATGAGCCGATCCTCATCCTTCGCACTCCACCCGGGTCGGCACATGTGGTCGCATCGGCGCTCGATCGGTCGGCTCGACCCGATGTGGCCGGAACCGTTGCCGGCGACGACACCATTCTTGTGGTCGCTGCGCCCGGCGTGGTAGCGCGAGATCTGGCTTCGATATTTCGCGGCCTTGCAGGCCTCTGAGTCAATCTTGTGCCTCCGAGCATTCCCATATCAGAATCGAAGTTTGCCAAATGACTGAAACGACAGAAATGATCGCCGCCAAATCGCCAATGAACTCCTCAGTCAACCGACCGGTCGACAAAGTTGTGCTCGCTTACTCTGGTGGCCTCGATACGTCGGTGATACTTGCCTGGTTGCGCGAAACCTACGACTGCGAGGTCATCACCTTCACCGCCGATCTCGGCCAGGGTGAGGAACTCGCACCGGCCAGGGCCAAGGCTCTGAAGATGGGCGTTCGGGCCGAGGACATCTACATCGAGGACGTACGCGAGGAGTTCGTTAGGGACTTTGTGTTCCCGATGTTTAGGGCTAACGCCATCTACGAAGGTGAATATCTGCTTGGTACCTCGATTGCCCGACCCCTCATCTCCAAGCGATTGGTCGAGATCGCGGCCGAAACCGATGCCGGTGCCATAGCTCATGGGGCCACCGGAAAGGGCAACGACCAGGTTCGGTTCGAACTCAGTGCTTATGCCCTCAACCCCGACATCAGGGTCATAGCTCCTTGGCGCGAGTGGGACCTTGGCGGCCGCGAGACCTTGCTTGCCTACGCAGCCGAACGCGACATTCCCATCGACAAGACTCGCGGCAATAAGTCGCCGTTCTCGACCGATGCCAACCTGTTGCACATCTCCTATGAGGGGGGTCCGCTCGAGAACCCGTGGACCGAACCACCAGCGGAGATGTGGCGCTGGTCAGTCAGTCCAGAAGAGGCACCAAACGAAGGCACGTACGTCGAACTCACGTACAGGATGGGCGACATCGTTGCTATCGACGGCCTCGAGATGTCGCCGGCCGTTGTGCTTACCGAGCTGAACCGCATCGGCGGAGCCAACGGGGTTGGCAGGCTCGACATTGTCGAGAATCGATTCGTAGGCATCAAGAGCCGCGGTGCATACGAAACACCAGGTGGCACGATCATGATGAAGGCCCACCGTGCCATCGAGTCGATAACGCTCGATCGCGATGCTGCTCACCTCAAGGACCACCTCATGCCCAAGTACGCCGAGTTGATCTACAACGGGTTCTGGTTCGCTCCCGAACGGCTGATGCTTCAGAGCGCGATTGACCTGAGCCAGAGCCATGTCAACGGTGTCGTTCGGTTGAAGTTGTATAAGGGAAACGTCATCGTGGCTGGCCGTAAGAGCGACGACAGCCTGTTCGATGAAGCGATTGCCACCTTCGAAGACGACGATGGTGCCTACAACCAGGCCGACGCCGAGGGGTTCATCAAGCTCAACGCTTTGCGGTTGCGCAACTTGGCTAGGAAGCGGTCCCAGTGAACCAAGACGCAACTACTCTTTGGCATGGCCGCTTCGAGTTAGGGCCTGCGGAGGCGCTTCAAGCCCTCAACGATTCGCTGCCGTTCGATAGACGAATGTTCCGCGACGACATTGCCGGGTCGCGGGCCCACGTGCGCATGCTGACCGACGTCGGCCTGTTGACGTCAGAGGAACTGGCCGAGGTTCTGGCCGCACTCGACCAGGTCGAGGCCGAGATCGCAACCGACGAGATGGTCTGGGAGCCAACCGACGAAGACATCCACACCGCGGTCGAACGGCGCGTCACCGAGCTTGCACCCGCCGGCGCCAAGATGCACACAGGGCGGAGCCGAAACGACCAGGTCGCAACCGATGTGCGGCTCATTACGCGGCGCGAGTTGTCAGACACGATTGCACTGGTTCTGCGCTTTCAGAAGGTCTTGTTGGCCAAGGCCGATGAAGCCATCGCCAACGACTGGTACCTGCCGGGGTACACCCACATGCAGAGAGCCCAGCCGGTCATGCTTGGTCACCATTTCATGGCCCACGCTTGGGCGTTGGCTCGCGACATCGATCGTTTGGCCCAGGCCCTGGTTCGCACTGATGTTTCGGTGCTCGGTGCAGGGGCGCTGGCGGGGTCTTCGTTGCCACTCGATCCCGCGGCCAGTGCCGGCTACCTCGGGTTTGCCAAGGTTTTCGACAACAGTCTCGACGCGGTGGCCGACCGCGACTTCGTGGCCGACGCATTGTTTGGCCTTTCGATGCTTGGGGTTCATCTCAGCCGCATCGGCGAGGAACTCATCTTGTGGGCCACCGAGGAATTTGGCTTTGTCGGTCTCGACGACGCGTTCTCCACCGGCTCGTCGATGATGCCCCAAAAGAAGAACCCCGATATTGCCGAATTGGCTAGGGGTAAGGCCGGCCGGCTGATCGGCCATCTAACCGGATTCTTGGTATCGATGAAGGGTCTGCCCCTCACCTACAACAAGGACATGCAAGAGGATAAAGAGCCGCTGTTCGACGCGTTCGACACCGTCAGGCTCACGCTTCTGGCCCTCGACGGCATGGTGTCGACCCTCGTCATCAACAGCGATGTCATGGCCGAAGCGGCCAACTCGCCGTACGGAGCCGCAACCGACCTGGCCGAGTGGCTTGTTACCAAAGGGACTCCGTTTCGAGATGCCCACGGCATCGTTGGCGAGCTGGTTCGCCGGGCTTTGGGCGGTGAGGCAACACTTGCCGAGCTCGTTTCGGCTTCGGAACACCTCGGACCAGAAGCAGCCAGAATCCTCGAACCCGGTGCTGCAGTCCGAAGACGTACGACGTGGGGGAGCGGCGGCCCCGACCCGGTCGTGGCCCAACGTGACCGTCTAACGGCCCAGATTGAGTCTGACACGGCAAGGCTGGTAGAGCTCGATTCTGCCCGTCTGGCGGCCGAGAGTAAACCATAGGCATGGCCTTCGAACCTCGTTTCCGCAACACCGTCAGAGTCCGCTACGGAGAGTGCGACCAGCAGGGGGTTGTGTTCAACGCCCACTACCTGGCCTATGTCGACGACACGCTTGAGCGGTGGATGCATGAAGTGCCGAACCTTCGCGACCTTGGCTGGGACATGATGCTCAAGCGGGCCGAAATCGTTTGGCATGGCTCGGCTCGTTCTGGCGAGACGCTCGATATTGACGCAGCCGTTACCCGCTGGGGCAACACATCTTGGGAGGTGGCGTTCCTTGGCGCGGTTGATGGCGCAGCCATATTCGTGGCCACGGTTCTGTATGTCAGCGTCGTGCTGGACGAGCTGACACCGATGACAACACCCGCGGAGGTCATAGCGGCCTTCGGCGCCGCCTGCGACCCACCCGTCTAGCGCCAGAGATCAGGGGGACTCGCGTGCACATCGTTGACACGGAACTGTTCGGTCTTGACGCGCGCGAGGTGGCGCCAAACCTGCTCAACAAAGTGCTCGACCACAGCGGCGTCTCTGGCCGAATTGTCGAAGTTGAGGCCTATCGAGGGCTAGATGATCCGGGTTCGCATGCGTGGCGGGGCCCGACGCCTCGGACCGAGGTGATGTACAACGCGCCAGGCATGGCCTATGTCTATTTCACCTACGGAATGCACTGGTGCATGAACGTGGTCGTCGAACCGGTTGGCATGCCAGGAGCGGTTCTGATTCGTGCTCTCGACCCGCTCACCGACTTGCAAACCATGTTCGACCGCAGGGGTCCCGTGGCCCGCAACACCACCGATCTGTGCAGTGGCCCGGCCAAGTTGTGTGTCGCCCTCGGCATAGACGGTTCGTTAGATGGTCACGATCTTGTTCGCGGACCTCTACGGTTGTTGGACGACGCAGTAGCGCCACCCGCCGACCCGGTCGTCACGACCCGCATCGGGCTATCGAGAGGCCAGGAGCTTCGCTGGCGGTGGTGCGTGCCAGACAATCCGAACGTGAGCAGATGACAACGCCAGAATCAGTGACTCAACTAGGCGAAGCCAGTGGATCAGCCATTACTCCAGGCCGTGACGCTCGGTGGGCCGTAGCGGCCGAGTTGATGCCGAGCGCCGATGTTTGGTTTGCTCGGCGCATTGTTGAGGATTTTAGCCCTCCGCATTCGAGCCCTGCTGATCACAGGTCGGTTCAGGCAGCGAACCGCGATCAGGTGCTGGCCTTTATCGATGAGCATCACGACGCGCTGCACCGCTCCTGTCTGACGGGCCACCTCACCGGTTCGGCCTGGGTGGTCGATCACAACGCCGAGCGTGGCCTAATCCTGCATCACGCCAAGATCCAGCGTTGGCTTCAACCGGGCGGACATGCCGACGGCGACGCCAACCTGGCCGGCGTGGCGCTGAATGAAGCCACCGAAGAGACAGGTATCGACGGGTTGGAGGTCTGGACCGCCCCAATCGATATCGACATACACCTCTTCGTGAACCGCAAGTCCGCAGAAGCAGACCATTTTCATTTCGACGTGCGTTTCCTTGTTAGAGCACCGCGAGGTGCCGTGTTTGTGGGCAATCACGAATCAGAGGCGCTGCGTTGGGTCGACGACGCTGGCCTCTGCGATCCAGAATTGGGCCTCGACGCCAGCACGGTGCGCTTGGCCGAGTGCGCGTTCGCCCTCGCGCGCGGCGATGCTGTTCGCCAGTTGGGTTAACGTCGAACCTCGTGGAGCAGATGCAGGCAGGACTAATCCGGGCTCTCGAGTGGATGGTTGGTCTATCGATCGGACTAATCGTTGGCTACTTCGCGGTCTGGCTTCCGCCTGGGCTGATGTGGCCAGGAGTTACCGGAACCATTGCCCTGATTGTTGGCGGCAAGATGATCTTCGAAGGGGTCTTTCCTGGGTTTGGTTACGGCCTCTCGGTATCAACAGCTGTCAGCCTCGGCTATTTCGTGTATTTCTTCATGCTCGGCGTCGACTGAGGAGGTCACCGCTAGCCCGACAGCTGAGCCGAACCGATAACCTGATCGGGTGAGTCCGCTTATTGTTGCTGCGTTGTTCGTGGCGGTATTGGTTATTGGTTTCGGCATCCACGACACATTCAGTTTCAAACAAAGTGAGTGGCAAAGCGCCGGCCGCAGCCGCGGGCACTGGATAGCTTTGTTTCTAGGCTTCGGCCCCCTCGCGGTGTTGCTGTATTGGGGCACGGTTCGTTATCAACTTCGGTTCCCGGAACGCTACGAGACCGTCGACGGTGTGGCGCCAGCCGATCGACTCTGACATGCAGGAGGTCGAGCCGGTAGCCGAGGCTATGGCCTGACCGGCCCGGGGAGTGTCTCGAATCAGGAGCCGAAGGTAGTCCCGGACAAACACCTGGTGCGCGTACCGAATCGATCTCCAAGCTCGCAGGGTGCGGCTGTGGAGACGTCGTTTGTGATGGTGGGGCTGGTTTTGCGGGTTCGCTCGTTTTGCTGCTTACCAGTGTGGCGGGAGATCGATCGGTTCGGGGTCGATTAGTCCGACTGATCTGGCTGAGTCGTTGGATCCGTTGGGTTCGGGCTTGTGGGCGGTTTCTGCGTATCGGGCTGGGAACGGGTCGGTGTTATCGGGGCGAGACGGACGAGTGTCAGATGCGGCCGAAGTACGGCCGTTCGTCGGTGTTGGGTCGTTCGTTCGTGTTGGGTCGGCGTTGTCCGGACGGTTGTGGTCGGTTTTGGCGGTCCGGTCTGATGTCAGCCATGGTTTGGGTGGTGGTTGTGGGG
>JAADHX010000377.1 GCA_013151655.1 Actinomycetota bacterium | reverse complement strand
GGGCGCGATCGCTCGTAAGCACCTGGCCGGGATTGGACGTATCGACGGTGTCGAGGTGGTGTCGCTCGCGGGTGGTAACGCGGCCGATACGGCTGAGTTGGCTGACGAGATGGGCATCGAGCATTGGTCGCTCGACCTCGCCGAGTGTTTGGCTCAGCCTGGGGCCGATGCTGCGGTTCTCGCCACTCCAACGCAGATGCACGCTGACCAGGCGATACAGGTTCTCGAAGCTGGCAAACATGTGCTGGTCGAAATTCCGATGGCCGATAATCTGGACGACAGTGAACGCCTCGTTGAGGTCGCAGCAGCGTCGAATCTTACGGCCATGGTGTGCCACACCAGGAGGTTCAACCCGAGCCACCAATGGATCCGAAACAAGATTGTGGCCGGCGATCTAACCCTCCAACATCTCGTGGTCGAGACCTACTTCTTCAGGCGCGAGAACAAGAACGCACTCGGCCAACCACGAGTCTGGACCGACCACCTTCTTTGGCACCACGCTTGCCACACCGTCGATCTGTTCCAATATCAGACGGGGCAAATCGCCGACAACGTCATGGCGCTCCAAGGCCCGAAGCACCCCGATCTCGGCATTGCCATGGATATGTCGATCGCACTGACCGTTCCGTCTGGGGCGGTGTGTTCGGTGTCGCTTAGCTTCAACAACGACGGCCCACTCGGGACCTTCTTCAGATATATCTGCGACAACGGCACCTATATCGCTCGTTACGACGACCTCGTCGACGGGTCGGAGAACCCGATCGATGTGTCGAACATCGACGTGTCGATGGATGGCATCGAACTCCAGGATCGCGAGTTCTTCGCCGCCATCGACGAACAGCGCGAACCAAACGCATCGGTGGCTCAATGCCTCGATGCCATGTTGACCCTCGACCGGCTCGAGCAAACGCTCAACGCAACTAGCTAGCCAGCGTTCTCCAGAATCAAGTGGCCGACAGCCGTGTTGCTGGCAGGCACATGATAGAAGCGGTGAATCTGGGTTGGCGATGCACCGCCGGCTAGATCGTTCATTGCCCCCCGGGCAACAAACCACATGACGAGCTCGATCCCCTCGGATCCGGCCTCGCGCACATAGTCGATGTGCGGTGTTGCCGACAGCGCCTCGGGGTCCGACACCAGCCGGTCGAGGAACGCGTTGTCGAAATCGCTGTTGATGAGTCCAGCTCGGGGCCCTTGGAGCTGGTGGCTCATTCCGCCGGTGCCCCAGATCTGGATATCGAGGTCGTCGTCGAAGGCTTCGACCGCACGCCGAATGGCTTTGCCAAGCTCGAGGCAGCGTCGGCCAGAAGGCACCGGGTATTGAACGACGTTTACCGCAACTGGGATGACCGGGCACGGCCATTCGTCGGGCTGGCCGAACATGAGTGACAGCGGAACAGTAAGGCCATGGTCGACTGGCAACTTGTTCACGATTGTTAGATCGAAGTCCTGCTGAATCACCGACTGCGCAATGTGCGCCGCCAGCTTCGGATGGCCCACAACGTCGGGCACTTGGCGGGGTCCCCAGCCTTCGTCGGCGACTGGGAACTGAGCTGCGGTGCCAATGGCGAACGTGGGTATGAAGTCGAGGCTGAACGCGGTGGCATGGTCGTTGTACACGAGGACGATCGCGTCGGGAGTGTTCTCGCTCATCCATGAGCGTGACGGCTCGTACCCGGCAAAGAGTGGCTCCCAGTAGGGCTCTTCGGTCTTGCCGAGATCCATTGCGGCGCCGATGGCCGGTACGTGCGAAGTGAAGACGCTGGCTGAAATTCGAGCACTCATAACGACCCAGACCACTCGTGCAGATATCGGTTGCCGTCGGGCGAGCGGCCACCGGCGACCATCATGGCTCGGTAGGCGTCCTCGCTCATGCCGGTCATCGAGCCAGCTATCTGTTGAAAGCTCCGTCCGTCGGTTGCGCCAATCTTGGCTAGAAAATAGATGTTGCCGCCAAGGCCAATGAGCACGTTGAGGTCTCGATCGACGACGCCCTGTTTCTGTTCGTTGGTCATGTCCCACTCGTCGAGGTAGGCCCGCTCGTCGGCCAGAAAACGAGTCCGGTTTGAGGATTCCATCAACGACATGCAGAACTGGTTGAGCCAGTAACCGGCTCGCGCTTGATCGGCGTCGAAGACGGTCGTGCCGGGAACATCCAGATATGGCTTCTTGAGACCCATTGTTTCCCTACTTGTCCGGCGGCTTCACAGATCGAGCCCAACGTACTGCTCAGCGAGCGATGTCTGAGCCGCGGTCGAGCCAGCCAGGTAGATCAGATCCTCTTCTTGAGCCCGCTGGTCGAACTCTGTCTGTTCGGGGAATCGATGCATCAACGCTGTCATGTACCAGGAGAATCGCACCGACGACCACACCCGTCGCAAAGCTGTCGCCGAGTACGCCTCGAGCAGTTTCGGATCTCCTTGGTAGTGAGCGGCGAGTGCGAGGGACAGATAGTGAACATCGGCGATGGCCAGGTTGAGGCCCTTGGCTCCGGTGGGTGGAACGATGTGTGCAGCATCGCCGGCAAGAAACAACCGCCCCCACTGGAGTGGCTCGACTACGTAGCTACGCAACGGTGCAATCGACTTCTCGATCGACGGACCGGTGACGATTTGGCTGGCTTCGGAGTTAGGAACCCTCGTTAGTAGCTCGTCCCAGAATCGATCGTCCGACCATTGTTCGACGGTGTCTTCGAGAGAACACTGCACGTAGTAACGGCTGAGCATTTCGTTTCGCTGGGAGCACAAAGCGAAGCCGTTTTCGTGGTTCGCGTACAACAGTGTTGGAAGCGGCGGAGTTTCCGACAACACCCCAAGCCAGCCGAACGGATAGGACTTTTCGTACTCGGTCTTAGCCGAATCGGGAATGACGGTTCGGCTGACACCGTGGAAACCGTCGCATCCGGCCACGACGTCGCAGTCGATTCGCACGGTCTCGCCGCTGGACTTGAACGTGATCCACGGAGCGTCGGTTCTGACGTCGTGAATCTGCACTTCGTCAGCTTCGAAGATGAAGTTCGCATCCACTGCATCGCCAGCCGCGTACAGATCCTCCTGGATCATGGTTTGGCCGTAACTCATCATCGGTTTGCCCGCGAGCCGCGCAACATCGATGCTCATGACCGATTCGCCGCGCCAGCCCATCTTGATCGAGTTGTGCACGTGGCCTTCGATGTCGAGACGGTCAGAAAGCCCGGCGTCGCGCAAGACTTCGACGCTGGTCCACTCGAGAACTCCAGCTCGAATCCGCCCAAGCACATAGTTGCGGCTCTGGCGTTCGACAACGATCGAGTCGATGCCCTGTTGATGCAACAACAACGCCAGTAGCGAACCGGCAGGTCCGCCACCCACAATCGCGACCTGGGTTTTCACCGACTAACAACCGCTATCGGGCACTGGCAGTGTGACAAACTGCCGACAGGATCGTTCACAATCCGAAGACTTTAGTGGAATGACACGCTCCAGGGACCAACAGATGGCCGTGGACTATCTGGAGGATCTATGCGGCCGATGATCATCGACTGTCACGGCCACTACACCACAACACCTGCGGGCGTAGGTACATGGCGAGACGCTCAGAAGGCCGCGGTCGCAGCCGACCCCAACTTCGTCGGCGAGAAAGGCACCATCAGTGTTTCCGACGACGAGATTCGTGACAGTCTCGAAGCCGCCCAGCTGAGGTTGCAGCGTGAGCGTGGCGCTGATCTCACCATCTTCTCGCCTCGGGCTTCATGGATGGCGCACCACATTGGCAATGAGCACACGTCCAAGTTCTGGTCGCAGCACCAGAACGAACTGATTAGGAGGGCGTGCGATCTCTATCCTCGCAACTTCGCACCCGTGTGTCAGCTCCCGCAGTCGCCGGGTGTCGCGATCGCCAGTTCGGTTGCCGAACTCGAACGTTGCGTCGACGACATGGGGTTTATTGGTTGCAACGTAAACCCTGACCCAACCGGTGGCCATTGGAGTGGGCCGCCACTGTGGGATCGTTATTGGTGGCCGTTGTGGGAACGAATGTGCGAGCTTGATGTGCCCGCAATGATTCACGTGTCTGCTGCTTGCAACGACAACTTCCACTCGACCAGTTCGCACTATCTGGGAGCCGACACAACAGCGTTCGTCCAGGCGTTGACGTCGGGGTTCATGGCTGATTTCCCCAACCTGCGCTGGATCATTCCGCACGGCGGGGGAGCGGTTCCGTACCACTGGGGTCGTTTCGTTGGCATGGCCAGAGACCAAGGGTGGGACTTCGACGCACTACTCGATCACATTTGGTTCGACACGTGCGTGTACCACCAGCCCGGAATCGATCTTCTGCTGGACGTTGTACCGACAGCTAACGTTCTGTTCGCCTCGGAGATGGTCGGTGCAGTGCGAGGTATCGACCCAGATACCGGCAAGTACTACGACGACACGAAGGTGTACATCGACAACTCAGCCCTCGACGAAGCCGGCAAACAGATGGTCTTTGAAGACAACGCCCGACGGGTGTTTCCCAGATTGGATAGCGCGTGACCACGACAGGCAGTAGTTCGGGGCACTTTGTTGTCCGCAACATCGAACGGACTCCGCTCGAGTTAGTCGATCAGTTCGCACCCATCGGCACCGCCACTGTGCACGAGGCGATTGGCCGCCGTGGTTACTTGGGTGCCGACATCACTCCCATTCAGTCCGACACCAAGATTGCCGGTACGGCGATCACTGTTTTGTGTCAGCCAGGACACAACGTGATGATTCATGCCGCCGTCGAGATGTGCCAACCCGGCGACGTTCTCGTCGTGGCCAACACTGGCGATTCGACCCACGGAATGTTCGGCGACTTGCTAGCCACATCGTTGCTGAGACGTGGCGTCAGAGGGCTGGTCATCGACGCCGGTGTACGCGACACCGTCGACTTGCGAGGTATGGGCTTCCCGGTTTGGAGCCGCTACGTCTCGTGCCAGGGAACCGGCAAAGAAAAGCCGGGTTCGGTCAACATTGCGGTGACAATCGGCGGCGCAACAATCAACCCTGGCGATGTGGTGTGCTGCGACGACGATGGAGTCGTCGTAGTTGGTCGCGAAGAAGCCGTCTGGGGGCTCGAGAAATCGAACGAAAGGCTCGCCGAAGAGGAGCTGACGCGCGCCAAACTCGAAGCTGGCGAATTAGGAATCGATTTCTATGGCCTGCGCCAGAAGATCATCGACATGGGCGTCAGCTACGTCGATTCGATCGATCGTTGAGCGCCAACGGCTGATCGTCTCCGGCTGGTTCTGCTGGGGTCATTGCGATCCGGTCGTTGGTGCGAAGTCGTACAGCGTCTGCGGATTATTGACGAGGATTTGGTTTCTGAGGCCTTCGTCGGGCACATAGGTAGCGAGCAAGTCGAGCAGTACGCCTTCATCAGGCATGACTTTCATGTTCGGATGCGGCCAATCGGTGCCCCACAAGACGCGGTCTGGAGCGGCGGCAACGAGTGCTTGAGCAAACGGGACAACGTCGTCGAACGGTGCAACCTTGCCCGCAGTGAGCCGCTCGGCACATGAGATCTTTACCCAGCAGTGTTCGTCGCGTTCGAGAAGACGAAGTAGATGCTGGAAGGGCTCCTGGTCGGGGCCCTTCTCGGCTGGGACTCTGGCCATGTGATCGATCACGTACGGAACCGGCATCGCGTCGAGTAGGTCGGTGTAATCGGGAAGGTCCTTGGCGTCGAAGTGAAGCACGACATGCCAACCCAGGGGAGCTACCCGACCTACCAGGCGCCAGAACACTTCGAGGTCGGGTGCACCACCAAGATGCGCCACAAAATTGAAGCGAATCCCTCGCACGCGATTGTCGTGCAAATAGGTGAGATCGTCGTCGCTGTAGCTGTCGTCGATCATCGCCACGCCCGCGTACCGGCCATTTCCACGCCCGATGGCATCGATCATCGCCGAGTTGTCGGTTCCATGGCAGCTGGCCTGAACGAACACCGCTCTAGACAATCCGAGCCGCTGCTGGAGTGCCTCGAAGTCGTCGACTCCAGAATCTGGCGGAGTGTAGGTTCGGCTAGGCGAGAATGGAAACTGCAGCGCGGGGCCGAACACATGGCAGTGGGCATCACATGCCAGAGGGGGTGGGGTGAACGTGGTGGGCCGCGATGCCTTGGCGATGGGTCCTGGCCCGGCCGAGGTGACGGAGTTGAGGTGTGGTGGGTTGGTGGTCGCCATGAGGGATTGAGTTTCAGTAGCCCCGCGGAAACACGGTGCCGTCCATGAGTTTTCGAGCCGTGCGAACAATGCTTGCGCTCTCGACCGTGATGCCAGTGTCGTTGGACGAAACTACGATCGAGGTCTCGAATGTGCCGGTTGGGTGTTCGAGCACGACGGTTCCGCCGGTGGATGATGTCAACACTTCGCTGGCTGGAGATCCCGGAAGTAGCGCGGCTGTGGCAACCGAAACGGCGCCAAGTACACCGATTGCGTCGTGGCACCGGTGCGGGATGAATGTGCGGGTGGAGATGTCGCCAGCAGCTCGTGGTGGGGCAACGAGCGTGAGCTTGGGCACGGTCGTGTCGGTCACATCGCCAAGGTTCATCAACCAGCCTGCTTTGAACCTGATGTCTTCGAGGGTGCTCCGCAGGCTGGCGTTGGCCTCAAGATCGGCACAAGATTCATAGCCGCTGATGCCGAGGGCGTCGGCTCGCAGCACTACAACAGGCATGCCGTTGTCCACCAACGTGCAGTCGATTCCTGCGATCGAATCGCGCACTCTGCCCGTGGGTAGCAGCGAGCCCGTCAACTGCCAGCTATGCCATCGAACGTCAGCCGAACCGCTGAAGCGAGGCCAGGCACCCCTGAGATCGCGGTTCCCCCGGTGTAGGTAGGCACACCGTCAGTTGTTGGGAATGTCGAAGTTGCGGTGGAGTCGGTGTTCTCCATGAAAATCGTTATCACCGCGTTCTCGGCGTCTGCGGCCACGTCGATTAGTCCACGTTCGACAGCAAAAGGGCCGACGCCCGCCAGCAGGTTTCCGCAGTTCTGCCGATCGCTAACAGCGTTCTCCTCGACACCTAGCTGCAAAAACAGGAAGTCAACATCGGCCCCGTTGGTGCCCGTTCCGACTATCGCAACCTTGGAGGTAAGCGGGTGTGCTCCGCCCACTCCGTCAATCTGGCGGGCATCACCAGAGCCCATGATGCGCAGCAGCAAGTCGTCTCGTTCACGCGGATTGGCGGGTAGATCGTCGCGGAGAAAGTACGCCCCCTTCGACGAACCTCCTCGCATGATCATGCATCGAACGCCCGTCGTCATCGGGCGAGTCTCGCAAATGTCGAGGACGTTGTCGACCTGACATGTCGATGAGATCGACCACTCCCGTCAGCGGGAAACGGCTGCCGGCGCACGTTTCCCGCTGACGGCAGTGGTCTTCGGGTTTCGTTGGCGTAGCGGGTCTTGGCTGGATGGCAGCGATGGGGCGGGCGACAGCCACCGGGCAGGAGTTCACGTAACACACCCTGCGGTGTTAGGTAAGCCTTACTAACTTGAAAGTCACGGCTATGCTTCTACCTGTGGCTAAACGCTCACCGTCGCCCTCATTGGTACTGGCGCTCTCACTAGTGTCGGCCCTGATCATCGGGGCTTGCTCGGGTAATGCCGATCGCACCCTCGATGGCACTGCTGCCGCCATCTATACAGGTCCGTGCGTCGACGAATCCGACCGGAGCGTCACGATCTACTCCGGGCGAACCGAGAATCTCATCGAACCAGTACTCGACGCTTTCGCCTGCGAGACCGGCATATCGGTGCAGGTTCGCTGGGGATCATCCACCGATCTTGGCCTCACTCTCGTTGAGGAGGGCGATCGCACGCCAGCCGACGTGTTCTTGTCTCGGTCGCCTGGTCCGGTTGGGCTCCTTGATGCACGCGGTCTCTTGGCCGAGATCGACCAGTCGGTGCTCGACCTGGTAGCGCCCGAGAATCGATCGAGTGTCGGTAGCTGGGTTGGCTTCTCGGGTCGCCAGCGAGTCCTGGTCTACAACGTCGACGACACGGCCCCCGGACAGCTTCCTTCGTCAATCTTCGATCTGACCGACGAGCGTTATCGGGGTCAGGTTGCCATTCCGGCCACCAATGGTTCGTTTGTTGACTGGTTCACCGTGTTCAGGGACCAGTTCGGTTCCGACGTCGCCACCCAATGGCTCAACGACATGGTCGCCAACGATGCGCAGGTCTATTCGAACAACCGGGCGATCGTCGAAGCTGCCGGACGAGGCGAGATACAGATGGGGCTTGTCAATCACTACTACAACTACCAAGAAGTAATCGCGGTCGGAGACTCCCACCGGGCCCTGAACCACGGTTTCACCGATGGCGATATTGGTTCGGTGCTCATCATTACGGCCGCAACGATCACGGCCTCGAGCGACAACGTTGAAGAGGCCGAAGAACTGATCTCCTACTTGTTGTCTGCGCCCGTTCAGAACTATTTTACTCAAGAGACATTTGAGTATCCACTCGCTGGAGGCGTTGAGCCTGCCGATGTGCTTCCGCCCTTGGGTGCTCTCAAAATCGGGAGTATCGACTTCGACAAACTTGGTGGCGGATTCGAAGAAACCATCGCCATCATCGAGGCAAGTGGCATCCTTAGCCAGTGACTCCCGGCGAGGTTAGGCGTCCATCCGCGCCATGGTCGTTGCTGGTTCTGGGCGGAGCACTGGCGGTTGCGTTCGCCTTCCCGGCCAGCTACTTGATTTGGCGAAACTTCACCGAAGGCGCTGATCCGGCAGGCCTGCTGCTCGCCGATCGGACTCTCCAGCCGCTGTGGCGGACGTTGCGTCTGGCAGTTCTGGTGTCGTGTAGTTCGGCACTTCTTGGTACCTCGCTGGCATGGCTAACCACCCGCACCGACCTACCGTTCAGGCGGGTCTGGCGAGTAGTGCTCGCCGTGCCGCTCGTCTTTCCGACGTTCATTGGAGCCGCGGCTCTGATCCGGACCCTGAACCCGGGCGGGTTAGCCAACGACATGTTCGCTCGAGTCGGCTTCGATCGCACGTTGGAGATTCGCGGCTTGCTTGGTGCTTGGTTCGTGTTGACCCTGTTCACCTATCCATATGTGTTCTTGCCCGTTGCTGCTCGACTGCGCCAGGTACCCGCCGCGCTTGAAGAGAGTGCCAGGGTGCTTGGCGACGGATCGTGGAGCGTGTTTCGACGTGTCGTTGCTCCGCAGGTAGCGGCAACGATCGGAGCAGGCGCGCTGCTGGTGTTTCTGTACACGATCAGCGATTTTGGTGCCGTCCAAGTAATGCGCTACGACACCCTCACCCGAGCGATCTTCACCAATCGCCTAGCGAACCAGCCGATCGCGTTGGCGCTGAGCCTGATTCTGTTGATACTTGCGGCCCTGGTGGTTGTGTTCGAAAGGCAAGTCTCGAAGCGACTACCAAAGGTCAGTATCTCGCGTTCTGCTCGGCTGGTCGACTATCGACTTGGCCGCTGGCGATGGCCGGCTCTGGGATTTGTGGGCGTGGTGGCTATGGCGGCGGTCGGCGCCCCGATGACCGCGTTGTCGGATTGGGCCGCTGACGGGCTCCTCAGAGAGCGACGTGGTGGCCGACCGCTAACTATCGACCTAGATAAGGTCACCGATGCTTCGTGGAACACGGTGCAGGTGTGTCCTGGCCGCGATCGTGGCCGTGGCCGCAATTCTTCCGATCGCTTTCCTGGTCGGGCGATATGGCTCCAGACTTGGTGCTGTTGCTCATTCGATTGTTCTTGCGACGTTCGCGTTACCTGGCCTGCTGATAGCACTCTCGCTGCGGTTCTGGACGGTGAGATCAGGAGTCGCGGGCGACCTGCTAAGTGACACCCTCGCCCTACTGGTGTTCGCCTACGTGGTCAGGTTCGCATCGCTCGCGATGGGAATAACGCTCGAATCGGTGAGATCGGTCCCTGGCAACGTTCACGACGCGGCTCGCACCCTCGGTGCAAATGCTCGTCGCCGGTTCGTCAACATCGACCTGCCATTGATGAGGCCAGGGCTCTTGGCCGCGGCCGGACTTGTACTGCTCTCGACCATGAAGGAACTGCCAATCAGCCTGCTGATCTCGCCGCTCGGATTCTCGACGCTCGCTACTCGCATATTCGGTTCGTTCGAAGATGCGTTCATCGCGGAAGCGGGCATCATGGCCGTCATCCTTGTCGTCTTGTCGGCGGTGCTGACCTGGTTCCTGGTTCTGCGTAGGGCCGACCACCTATAAGTCGATGGGCGCCGCCGCTCGGCTCAGCGACTGTCCAAGTCGGGTGGCGGGTTCGGTATTGAGAGGTATTCGGAGCTTGGGATCTTGACCAATCCGACGATGCCAAGAGCAGCGCGATCCTGAGCGCTCAGATTCGAGATCGCCGCGGACACGGCTTGGTAGATGTCGTCGGCGCGGGTTGAGGCCGACGTGATGTACGGCAACCCGGGAGTTGGAGCGGTCCATTCGAGGATCCGAAGATGGCGAGCGGAGCTGCTGTATCTCGTGATCAGTCGCATCGACACTGCGTCGATTGCAGCTATGTCGGCAACGCCTGCGGCGACTGCCTCGGCTGACTCGAGGTGACCACCGGAACACGTTCGGTTCGAGAACCAAAATCCGAGCGGTTTGGTGTGAAAGTACGGCGCCGAGAAACCAGACTGCGAATCGGCCTGGTTGTATGCGAATGTGCCGTGCTCGAAGTCGGCAGCGTTGGTCCTCGTGTCGTTGCGCCTCACCACTAGCGCGCTTCGGTAGTAGCCAGGCGGGCAACCCTCGACCGCGAAGTCTGGAGTTCCGACCAACTGAACCACCTTGTGCAGCCCAAGCCGGTATGGCATCCCGCACGTCTGGCTCAGCACCAGGGTTGGGTCGTGCCAGGCGTCGACTTCGTCGGTGATCTCGTCGAGTTGTTCGGGACTATCGATTCCGGCCGCCGTCAGCCCGACTCGGATCGAACTCCAGTAGCGCGCGTGTGCGTCGCGCAATTGTGGCCGCCAATACATCGGTAGGTTGGCGATCATGACAGCTGAGGCCTCACGAGTCGGAGAAACACGACGGTTGAGTCACTTCGGTTCGACACATACAAGATGACGTCACCTCGATGTCGGTTTGGTCCATGGCGGCCACGAGTTGCTGTTCGAGCCCAGGCCGTTCGAACGACTCTTCCCGTCTCTCGAGGCATTCGACCAGACCGTGCAAGCTCCAGACGTTGTTTGGGTGCTGGGCGCAGCGTTGCACGGTGTCGTCGAGACCAAGATCGGCGCGATAGATAACCTCAGCCTCGTCGTAGTGGCCCTGTTCCATAAGCAGCGCCGCTAGAGCGTGGCGGGGCGGATGCATCCACGCCCAAGGCTCGGTGTACTCAAGGTTGTCGTCGCGAGTGACACTTTGGCGAAGGAATACGAAAGCCTCTGAGTAGCGGCCCTCGTGATAGGCCAACTCGCCGTCGAGCATCTTCTCGGCCACTCCCAGAATCGCCAAAGCGCTGTTGTTGAAAAAGCGTCGGGTCGGCGGAATTCGAGTGCAGGCTTCACCGAAGGCTTGCCGGTGCGCGTGCGCTTCGTCGAAGCTGCCGAGAGCGGCGTGAGCAACACCCTTGGCGTAAAGGTGCATGGCCACCGATACGCAATACAACTCTGGATCGGGTGGCATGGGCGTATCAACGATGTCTTGCCAGCGTCCAAACCGGACAAGGGCGTGCATCTTCATCGAGTAGTAACCCTCTAGCGTGGTGGCCAGCTCTGGCGACCCCTCGGCGCTCAGAACGTCTGGAGTGAGGGTCTCGCAGATCCGGTTCGCGGCCGTCAGCGCCTCGTCGAATCGGCCGAGAAACATGCAGGTGTACATCATCAGGTGCAGGTCGTGACACCTTGCGGACGTATAGAAGTTGAAAGGCCCTGCGTAGGCGAGGTACATCTCGTCGGCTTCGATAGCTAGCACACTTGCGACCCTGGCTTTTTCGTACTCACCGCAGAGCACGTATATATGACCGGGCATGTGCCGCAGATGGCCGCAGTCGCCAGCTAGATCCCGCAGGCGATCGGCAGATTCCAGTGCCCGTTCGGGTTCTTCTGACATCTCGAGCAGGTGAATGTGCAGGTGAAGGATCGCCGCGTGCTGGGGGTGGCCTTGGGCATCTGCCAGCGCTATCGACCGCTCGCATATATCGAGCGCTCTAAGGGTGTCGGCACCTTCGGCGGGCAAACCGGTTGCGACGTCCCACAACTTCCATGGCGTACGCGTCATAAGGGCCTCTACGTAGAGGGCTACGACGTCGTGGTCGGTTGGGAAGTTTGCATGAACCGACGCCATGCCGTCGGCGTATGCGTCGTCCCAATGGTCGTACTCGATTTGGCTGACCGGGTGTGGCTTCTGGAATCGTGCGGCGAGAGCGCCAACTAGTTGAGCTTCGAGATCGGAGATATGGTCAAGTTGGGCGAGAGCGGCGCCAACGTGGGTGTGGCACAGGCTTGTGCATTCGGTGGCTTCTTTGGGGCTGAAGTCACGCCACGGGAAGTTGTAAAACGGCCCGGATGCGAACGCCACCCCCCAGTGGGCCATAGCGCAGTCTGGGTCGAACTCGAGCGCTCGCTTAAAGCAGCGAGCACCTTCTTCGTGGTTGAATCCAAAACACCAGTTGAGCCCCAGATCGAACCACTTCTGGGCCTCGTCTGAGCGGGTCGATATTCGCATGGTGTGGTTGCCGAGATCGAATCGATCCATTTGGTTTGACCTCAAGAAACGTATAACTAGGCGACGGAGAGACCCTACCGTTGAGGGGCTCGCGGAGGCGACAGTTGCCAAGACGGCCAGGCATCGGCCCGCCTCCTACCGGGTTTAACAATTTGTAAGCTCACACAGCGCCAATCCAGTTGTTTGCAGAGCGCGGATGGGCCAGCTTGCCTGAACAACCTGTAAAGGCGATCGGAGCGACGAGCTACACAGGGTGTGGCAGTATCTAACGGTTCCTGTTCAAGTACAGCTCGCGTTAGTCGCCGGCTTTTCATAGGGCAGGAACAGATCTGGGGATTGCGGATGCTAAAGAAGCTGGTCGGGGCCTCGGTCCCCCTTCTAGCGGCCGTGACGGCCTTCTTCTTCGGAGCAATCATGTTGGTTGCTCTCGGCGCGAACCCTTTCGAGGGCTTTCAGGCGATGCTCGAAGGCGCGTTTGGCAGTGGTGAACGCATCGCCACAACCGCGGTTAGGGCAACTCCACTAATCCTCGTCGGTGCCGGAATCAGCATTGCTTTTCGGGCCCGAGTAATCAACATCGGCGGAGAAAGCCAGATCATTGCTGGGGCCCTGCTCTCTACCGTCTTGGCTCTAAACGCTCCCGATTTGCCTGCCATTCTGCTTGTACCGCTCGTTCTAGCGACGGGCGCCGTGGGGGGATTCCTGGCCGGAGCGGTTCCTGGCCTTCTCAAGGCGCACGCACACGTGAACGAGATTCTCAGCACCATCATGCTCAACCTGATCATGGTTCAGTTCATGAACTATTTGCTCGGGGGCCCTCTTATCGATCCGTTGCAAACCTCGGCAGGGACCTTCATCCCGCAGACGGAACGACTATCTGACAATGCCGCCCTTCCGACTCTGGTTAGCGGAACGCGACTGCACCTAGGAGTACCCGTAGCTGTGCTTGCGGCTGTTGCTGCGTTCGTGCTGCTCTGGAAGACCCCCTTGGGTTTCAGGCTTCGGGCTGTTGGCCATAACGCCGATGCGGCCAAGGCAGCCGGAATCAACGTAAAGCGCCACATCACATACGCCCTTGCAATCTCGGGTTCGTTTGGCGGGCTCGCTGGTTCGATTCTCGTGTTCGGTAGCGAGGGCCAACGAATGGTCACCGATGGTTCGGCGGCCGGGTTCACAGGAAGCGCCGGGTTCAATGGGATTGTTGCGGCGTTGTTTGGTGGCCTTCATCCGCTTTGGACTATTCCGTCAGCTTTCTTGTTTGGTGCTTTGTTGACAGGTGCAGTGCAGCTTCAACGGGTCCTTCAAGTGCCAGCGTCGTTGGCGGTAACCATTAACGGGATCGTTGTTCTGTTTGTTATCAGCAGCGCGAAGCTACGGGGCTACATCGAGGGGCGCATCGCCGATCGCGTCACCGAGTCCGAAGAGCCTCCTGATGACCCGGGACCCTTAGCCGACGTCGCGATCGGATCGCTCGATGATCCGATCCAAAATCCGATTGACTCAAGCGACGGCGTGGTCTGATGGGCGACTTCTTTACTGCCTCGGTGTTGGTAGCCACGATTGCATCTGGTGTCCGGCTGGCAACGCCATACCTTCTGGCTGGTCTTGGTGAGACCATCGGTCAAAAGAGTGGTGTGCTCAATCTTGGCGTCGATGGGGTCATGCAGCTGAGCGCATTCTTTGCCTACTACACGGTCCTCAAGACCGGAAACCTCTGGTATGGCAGCTTGGCAGCCATAGGTGTTGGTTTGGTGATGGGGTTGATCTATGCCGTAATCACTATTGAGTTCGAAGCAACCCAAGGGATCAGCGGCATAGGCATCTTTATTCTGGGCCTCGGATTGAGTGATCTCTTGTTTCGCGAGCTGGTAGGAACTCCCAAGCCAATCAGACGCCTTCCTTCTGTGGATATTCCGCTGCTCTCGGACATCCCAAAGGTGGGCGAGGCGCTGTTTCAGCACAATCTCCTGACCTACACGGCTTTTGTGTTCGTGCCGCTGTCGGTCTTGCTGCTCTCAAGAACCACCTTCGGACTCAACGTTCGAGCCGTTGGCGAGAACCCTCACGCCGCCGACAGTCTCGGCGTCTCGGTCGAACGTACGCGCTACGCCGCCATCCTCATCGGCAACGCGATGGCTGGGCTCGCGGGCGCCGCACTAGTGCTTGGGCTTGGAATCTTTCAGCCAAACCTCACCCAAGGTCTCGGGTTCATCGCCGTAGCCCTTGTCTACTTTGGCTCGTGGCGTCCTGCTGGCGTCATGGCCGGCGCGCTTTTGTACGGGATGGTGAACGCCACGGTTTTGCAATGGAAAGCACTTAATATCATTCCCGTCAGCGGCTCGGTTCTAGCGAACATGGCCCCAGCTGTGATCACCATTGTCGCCCTTGCGTTTCTTGCTAGACGAGGTAGCGCCCCGGCGGCACTCTCTCAACCATTCTCTAGACACTAGATCTACGGTTAACACCCAAATCAGGAGGACGTAGAAATGAATCAATCCAAACGACCGGCACTCAAGCTGCTGTTAGCACTATTGGCCTTTGTCATGGTTGCAGCAGCTTGCGGCGACAGTGATACCGAAGGCAGCGGCGAAGATGGCGCTCTGCGCATCGCCATTGTTGCGCCAAGTGCCAGCGACGACTTGGCGTTCACCCAAAGCATGGTCGATGCTGTCAATGCTCTTGATCGTCCATTCGAGCTTGAGATCACCGATGGCACCTTTGTTGTTGAAGACGCTGCTGCGGCCATCCGTGGTTATGCCGAAGACGGCGTCGACATCGTGATCGCCCATGGCACTCAGTACGGAGGCTCACTTGCCGAGATCGCTCCAGACTTCCCAGAGACCACCTTTGTTTGGGGCACCTCGACTGACACCCAGGGCCTCGACAACGTATTCGCCTACAACCCGGCCGCCGACGAAGGCGGCTACGTCAACGGGGTTCTTGCGGCCGGAATCAGCGAAAGCGGAGTCATAGGCGTAGTCGGCCCAATCGAGGCCGGCGATGCCGTTACCTACATCGGCGGGTTCGAGGCTGGCGCGCTTGCTTCGGGAGCGTCCTCGGTGAACATCACCTACACCGGTTCGTTCGGCGATGTGACCCTAGCTTCGGAAGCCGCACAGGCTCACCTCACCAATGGTGTCGACGTGATGACTGGTACCGCCCAAATGGTTGTCGGCGCGGTGTCGGTTGCAACTGCAAACGATATTCCGTGGTTGGCCACCCAAGCCGATCAGACGTCGCTTTCGCCCGGCCTGGTTGTGGCCTCGCAGGTCTACCGCTGGGAAGTTGTGCTCGAAGAGATGCTCGACCTACGGGCCGACGGCACCGTCGGGGGTCAGGTGTTCGAACTCACTCTTGAGAACGGGGGCTTAGTCATTGAATTCAACGATGGATTCGACCTTCCATCCGAGGTTCGTGACGCTGCTGACGCGGCGATTGAGGGCATCAAGGACGGGTCGATCGATACCGGGTTCTAGGAATCCCACCCCTAGAGGCTCGGCCTCTTAGTTAGTTGTTGAGAACAGTTGAGGTGGCGGGCCGCCATAGGTGTGGTCCGCCACCTCAGCGTTCTAATCCGGTCCGGGGAGGCTGCATCAAATCATGAGTACCGAGTCTCAAAAGCTGGTCGAGATGCGCGGCATCACCAAGCGGTACCCGGGCGTCGTCGCCAACGAAGACGTCACCTTCGATGTCGAATACGGTGAGGTTCATACTCTTCTTGGCGAGAATGGTGCTGGCAAGAGCACCCTCATGAAGATTCTGTTCGGCCTCACTCCTGCCGACGAGGGCGAAGTTCTTCTTCGGGGCGAGCCGATCAGTATCAGCTCACCAGCAGATGCCATCGATGCCCGAATCGGTATGGTGCATCAGCACTTCATGCTCGTGCAGCCTCTCACCGTGGCCGAGAACGTGGCTCTTGGGCTGCGCTCAGGAAGACGCCCGTTCACCGACCTCGACGTGGTGTCGAAACGAATTCACGAGTTATCTGAGGCTCACGGCCTAGCCGTAGACCCCTCCACCGAAGTTTGGCGGCTGTCGGTCGGCGAACGTCAACGAGTCGAGATCTTGAAGGCGTTGTACCGCGACGCCGAACTGCTTGTCCTCGACGAGCCGACGGCCGTGCTTACCCCCCAAGAGGTCGATGACCTGTTCGTCATCTTGCGCCATATGGTCGACGACGGACGTGGGCTCATATTCATCTCGCACAAGCTTCATGAGGTTATGTCGCTTAGCGACCGCATAACTGTGCTTCGCAACGGGCGAGTTGTGGGTTCGACAACTCCAGCCGAATCGACTCGCGAGTCACTGGCCGAGATGATGGTCGGGCGTGAGGTTCTGCTGACGCCACGCAAACCCGTGCTCGCGGCCGGTCGGCCAAGGTTGTCGATCCGCGACTTGTCCATTACTGGCGACCGCGGCGCCGTGTCTGTCGACAATCTGTCGGTCGAGGTGCATGCCGGCGAGATTCTTGGCGTAGCCGGTGTGTCAGGCAATGGTCAACGAGAACTTGCCGAAGCTATTGCCGGGTTGCGACCAGTCGATGCGGGCACTATCCAGATCGACGGGACCGACATAACGCGAGCCACAACGGCTAGCCGGCGCGAGGCTGGTCTCGCCTACGTACCCGAGGAACGTATGCGAGACGGCGCGATCGGCGAGTTTACGGTTAGCGAGAACCTTGTTTTGGTTAATCATGGGTCGTCTGAGTTCGCCAAACGCGGCCTGTTCTCGCACGCTGCCATTCGTAAGCACAGCGAAGACAAGGTCAACGAATACGGCGTCAAAACCCCCACCGTCGACACGCCAACATCGAGCCTCTCTGGTGGCAACATTCAGAAGGTCATCATGGCTAGGGAGCTTGGTGTCAAACCGGGCATTCTTCTGGCCTGTCAACCAACTCGCGGTGTCGACATTGGGTCGGCTGAGTACATTCACCGGCGCCTGATCGAACAACGTAGCGAGGGCGCGGGCACGTTGCTTATCTCTGAGGACCTAGACGAGGTTCTTGGCCTCGCCGACAGGATCGCGGTGATGTTCGAAGGTCGGATTGTTGCAATCGTCGACGCCGCAGACGCAAAACGCGAGGCGATCGGTCTGATGATGGCCGGTGTTCTCGACGACTAGATGGGGTCAATTCGTTCAAGCCGAACCGATACGCGGTGTTGCAATGACTGAGGGCAGTGAGAAGTTTCTGCAATCGCTCAGGTCGGTTGTCGAATCGTGCGGCGCAGCAATCATTCATGAGCGCTCGACTCGGCCAGGCGACTTCCCCGTCGTTTGGGAAGGTCAGACCGTGGCCTATGTGAGACCAGCCGAACTTCACGGTGCTCTTGGCCGGCTTCTCAACTCAGTCGAGCGCGAGATCGGGTGCGAACTCGCGGTCATGGACCGCCACGACAAACAGATAGCGGCCAGACGCCTCGACGAGCAGGGCGCGTTCTTGCTACGGGGCGCGGTCGACGACGTTGCGAGTCGGATGGGTGTTAGTCGAGTCACCCTCTATACGTATCTGAACGCGATTCAAGCCGAGAAGGAGTAGAGCATCATGTCCATGAGCGCAGAGTTCACCGTCGAACCCTTTACCGACGGGAAGCCTGGCCCTCACGTGCAAGCAGCCATCGAGGCAGCCGTTGCCGCGGGTGGGTCTGTTGAGATCGGACCGTTCGGCACCAACGTCAGCGGCGATGATGAGGTCGTACTGGCAGCTATCGATTCGATGCTTAGGGCAGCGATGAGCGCCGGAGCCAACCGGGTAACGCTTCAGGTCACGCGGTAGTCGATGATGGAATTTCGTCGACTTGGGAGCACAGATCTCGAAGTCTCAGCCTTCGGCATGGGCTGCGGAAACTTCGGTGGGATTGGTTCGTCGCCGGAGTTCTGCTGCGTCAGATCGACGAGAGCCTTGGGCGGCTAGGCGTCGACCACCTCGACATGTGCCTGGCCCACGAACCCGACCCATTAACACCAATCGCCGCGGCGCAGGGTCTGCACTCGTTCGGTTGGGTCCAAGACTCGTTCAACTTGGTCGAACATCTGAGGCCTAACTGACTGCATCGACTCTGGCAGGCATCGGTCGGTTGTGTGAGGCCGCTGGAGACTACGGGGTTAGCCCCGCAGGTCTGGCCCTAGCTTGGCTGCGTCGGCATCCGGTCATAACTGCTTCGATCATCGGCCCAAGACGCATCGATCACTTTGACCCAGTCGAGGAAGCATTGACGCTCGACCTGAACGACAATGACTGGGCCGAGATCGGCGCGTTCTTCCTGGAGTCGTGCGGCGCTAGCCAGCACCCTTGAGTGGTGTCTAGGGATGGTCCGCTGCATGGATGTTTGGTCCTCGACCCATCGGCGGTTGCGCGGATCGCACCGTTGGCGGCCGAATCTGCTACAGATCTCACGTCGCGTGACTATCAGCCGTCGAAATCAAGTGTCCCACCGCTTCGGTAAGCTGTCGAGTGAAGCCCTAGAGAGCTCGACAGCTAGAAAATGCCATCTAGCCCGCAACATCTGAAATGGTTCTTGGGCAAGCACGGGCTCACGACCTGTGGTGAAAGAGGAGCTGGCAGCTACTTCCAGTG
>JAADHX010000288.1 GCA_013151655.1 Actinomycetota bacterium | reverse complement strand
AGGGAAGGGGCACGCGGCAGCCGTCGCGCCCCTTGCGCGTGTGTTCAGAAAGAGCCCAAATTGGGTCATCGAGCACAGCTTCGTCTAGGTCCCACACCTCTGGCAGGCCGAGCTCTTCGCCCTGATAGATGTATGCCGTACCTGGCAAGGCCAACATCATGAGCGAACCCGCCCGCGCCCGCCGGAGGCCAAGATTGACATCGAGAAGATCGTGGGGACCGTCAAGAAGCCACTCTGGTGGGGTTATCTGGGTCGGCAATCCGAATCGAGTGGCGTGACGCACGATGTCGTGGTTCGAAAGAACCCAAGTCGCCGGCGCCCCGACCGACGCGGCTTCGGTCAGCGAGTCGGTGATGACCTTTGTGAACTCGACTGGGGTCCATCGTGCGGTGGCGAAGTCGAACGAAAACGACAGGTGGTACTCGTCAGGTCGAACATATAGGGGCAGCCGTTCTGGACGGACCCAGGCTTCCGCCAAGAGCATGCGATCGCCGTCGTAGCTGTCGACGATTGTGCGCCAACGGCGAACGACTTCGTGGATTTCGTCGCGGTCCCAGTGTGGATGGCCAAGAGCCATGGCCGCGGCGGCGCGTTCTTCGCCTCGGTAGTCGCGGAAGGTGGGGTCCTTCATCAATCCGTGGGCGACGTCGACTCGGAATCCGTCGACTCCTTGATCGAGCCAGTATCGGATTATTGAGTCGAACTCGTCGAGCACCTCTGGGTTGGTCCAGTCGAGGTCGGGTTGCGATGTGTCGAACAGGTGTAGATACCACTCGCCGTCAGGGACTTGCTCCCATGCCGATCCGCCAAAGGTTGCGACCCAGTCGTTCGGTGGTTCCGAACCGTCTGGACCGCGTCCTGGCCTAAAGATAAAGCGGTCTCGTGCTGGATGTCCGGGTGCGGCCTCGAGCGCGGCTTTGAACCAATCGTGCTCGTCCGATGTGTGGTTCGGGACAAGGTCGACAATTACCTTGATATCGACCTCGTGGGCCTCATCGATAAACGCCGATGCCTCAGCGTTGGTGCCGAACCGGTGGTTGATCTTGCGATAGTCGGCAACGTCGTAACCGCCGTCGTTGAGGGGCGACTCGTACCAAGGGTTCAGCCATATCGCATCGATGCCAAGTTCGCTCAGGTAGGGCAGGCGGTTCCGCAGACCAGTGATATCACCGGTTCCGTCGCCGTCACCATCGGCAAATGAACGTATGTACACCTGATAGACGGCTGCATGTCGCCACCACTCGTTGCTCATCGCTTGGCCCTTTCGTCAGTGGTCGCCATTGTAGTTACCGGGACCGAGAGCAGCAGCGAACCTATAGTGGGGTGTGTAAGGGGAGGTCGCGGTTGAACAGTTTCGGGTTTAGTCGGCTCCAGACCGAACGCGCTGGTCTACAGGCGCGAATCGACGTCATCGAGCCGCTGTGTGCCAAGTGGAGCAGCCTCGTCAAGCTAAACCAGACCGATTCGTCTGCCCTGGTCGAACTTGAGGCCCGTTTCGGTGTGTTAGCGCCCAGTGCAGCTCCAGCGGCTAACGAGCGGGCAACAGTCGGGTCCCGCAAAGGTCGAGGAATCGTGGCCGCGGCGCAGGCGGCCAACCGCAAGGAGCGCCTCGCCGACGTGGAGAAGTTACGAGTTCGATCCGAGGAACTGAGGGCAGCAGTCACGAACCGTTCCGAACAGCTCGATGTGTTGGCTCGCCGGATCGATATCACACGGGCCACCCTGGCACCACGAGTCGAACACTGGAACCGTGCCACCGAGCAGGGCAGCTGTGCCGGGCCCCCACTGGATTTGTACCCGAGGGTGTGGCCGTCGTTTGCCCCTTGGTCGCAGCGAGACATTACGCCAGGTCGCGCCCAAGTCTCGTCCAACCCGGATCTAGTCGATTATTGGTGCGGGGGACTGCCCGGCGAGATCAGCCAACACAACCGCAGGGTTGACGCGGCGGCCTTCGCTAATCGGCAGAGGTTGGACGATCTGGCCGACCTAGAGGGCAAAGTTGAGGCCCTTCGTCTCCTGGCCAGAGACATTGGCGCTCAATGGCTTCGAATCAAGAACGAGCTCGTGTGGCGCGATCGAATGAGGGTCGAAGGCGACCGGAGCGGGCCCATGCTTAGCTCCGTTGGTCTCGCGAGCGTCCTCGACCCAGACCGTTCGTCGACCGCTGCGGGGTTCGGCGAGGCGCTGTTTGGGCTCTCGAGTCGACAGTCTGGTTTGCAATCCCAGATCGACGCGGTCAAACGTCGGCTCGAGGCGCGAGCCAGCCACCTAAGCGACCAGATTCGGCTCGTCGCTGAACCGCTTCGGAGCCAAGCCATCGAGCTTGAGCACAAGTTGCGCCACTGTCGTGATTCGGACCCGACTTCAGCGGCAGCCTCGCCGTCGATCGCTCGCCTCAGCATGAAACCGCCGGGCCACAATCGCTGGGTCAGAGCCCAGAGCTACCTCCGGCAGGTTGGCACAACCCACCTCGGCGCCGACCAGATCACATATGTTCTGAACAATGCGCGATCCTGGTAGCGAAATGGACGAGACATGACCACCACAAACGAAAAACTTGCGGCTCTTCATGAAAGGCAGCTTGGGCCTGTTGGTTTCGACGGCAGCGCGGGAAGACTTATCGCCACCGTGGACGACCGGCCGGTCAATATCGACCCCGACGGCGACGCTTTATGGTGCAGCGCGACAACCGACGTGCCCCGAAGCCACAGCGGTTTAGTCGACAAACAAATGACCGCCGACGCGGTTCAGAGCGCTTCTGCTGATCTCGGCGGGCTGGCGGCGCTGACGGAGGCCAATGGTGTGGTGACCGCATCGGTCTGGATCGACGCTGGGTCGAACTCGGTCGAGATCGCAACCGCAGCACGCGACGCGTCCAAGATGTGCGACTTTGTCGATCAGGTTTTGGAGCAACTCGAAACGTCGGCCGTGGTTCGCGCCGAACTCGAACGTCTTGAGCGCCAAGTTGGCGACAACACCGACGACTTCTCTTCTCCAACTGCTACCCAGACCATTCCGTAGCGGTTGCCTACAGCCCAAACCACACTCACGGAGGTGAGCGGTTCCCAGCGGGCCTACCCGACGTAGGCGGCGAGGGCGTCGGCGAGTTCGGCTTGGTAGGCCATAGCCCGACGGGCCTTGAGACTCTCGTAGCCACGAACCGAGTCTGGTAAGGCTGCAATTTCTGTTGCGACCGCGATGTTCTCGGTCGACAGTTCTGCGATCAAGGTGTCGACGGCGTCGATGTAGTCGTCGCGAAGTTCGCGTTCCAAGCGACGTAACTCGGCTCTGCCGAACGGGTCATATACCTTGCCCCGCAGCCGCTTGCCAGCTCGGAGGGCCTTGATTGCCGACGTGCTGAGCGGTGGCATCTTCAGCTTCTTCTTCATTCCGAGCGCTCGAAGCATCGGTGGATGCAGCCGCCAAGTGACCTTGGCATCGGGGCCGGCTAGGCCGTCGGCTTCTGATCGAGCTTCTGGAAGCAACATCAGGCGCGCAACCTCGTACTCGTCCTTGTATGCCATCAACTTGTGCAGATGGCGGGCCACCGATTCGGTGAAGGAGAACGGCTGCTGTCTGACTGAACGTTCAGCCACGTGAGCGCGTTCGACGATGCTGACGTACTGCTCGGCGTAGCCCTCGTCCTGGTAGTCGACAAGATCTGCGGCGAGCATGGTTACGAGGTCGACGATCGAGCTGTCGAGCGCCCCGACGCGGCTTGCCAGAGCAGTCGCGAGTTCCGGTACGGTCATGGTGTCGGTGGCGATTGTTGGGCTGGCCGCATCCGCGCTAGCGGCGACGCCGACTGGGTCGTCTACCCAAGATCGGCCCCAGTCGAGAGCTGCCAGATTGGCCTCGACGGCAACACCGTTGAGGCGGATCGCGTTGTGGATGGCCGCGATGGCAACAGGAACAGCCCCACTCTGGACACCGACACCCAACAAGAACACGTTCGCACTCGTTGGTGAGCCGGTCAGCAGTTGCGTAAGGCGGGTTGCGTCGACCCAATGGTTGCGGCCAGTTTGGGATCGAGCCTCAAGCCGTTGTCGTAGCCCTGATGGGTACTCAATGTCTGGGCTCGAGATCATGCGACCGGTTGGTGAGACGGTTGTCGAGGCGATCACTCTGGTCCGATCGTCTGCGCCTGCTAGAAGGGATCCATCGGATGCTGCGACCAACTCATCGAAGGCGAGAATGACGTCGGCGCCACCGGTACCTATGACGTTCGATTGAACATTGTCGCCACGTATCAGGCTGATGTCCGAGATCACCGGGCCGGCCTTTTGCGATAACCCGGTCTGGTCCAAACCACTGACAGTCCACCCGTCGGTCATCGCTGCGGTCGCCAGAATCTGGGCCACAGTCACTACGCCTGTGCCGCCGATTCCGGCCATGCGAATGTTGACGGGACCAGCCGCGGCGTCACTAAGTGGCGGATCTGCGACGTCGGGCGGCGACAGAATGGGGTTGCTGCTCTTCTGGTTCATCTCGACGGTCATGAACGATGGACAGTCGCCGTTCAGACACGAGTAGTCGACATTGCAGCTGAGCTGATTGATGCTTGTCTTGCGGCCTAGGGGAGTGTCCACTGGTTCGACCGACAAACAGTTGCTGACATCGCCGCAATCACCACAGCCTTCGCAGATTCGGTGGTTGATCAAGACACGCGTGGTCGGTGTTTCGGCGAGCCCGCGCTTTCGATCTCGGCGGAGTTCGGCTGCGCACGCCTGATGATGAATAAGAATGGTTACGCCCTCGGTGGCGGCTAGTTCTTCTTGGGCCTCCACTATGCGGGTTCGATCCCAGACTTCGACTCCTTTCGGGATCGAACCACGGTCGTAGCTGCCAACGTCGTCGGTGGTGATCATCACCTTGGCCACGCCGTGTGCCAGCAAAGTTGCCACCAGTTCGGGCACCGCAATGCGGTGGCTGGCTTCCTGGCCGCCAGTCATGGCCACGGTGTCGTTGTACAGAATCTTGAACGTGACCGAAACTTCAGCTCCGATGGCCGCTTGGACGGCGAGTTGGCCAGAGTGGAAGTAGGTTCCGTCGCCAAAGTTCTGGACTATGTGATCGGTGTCGACGAATGGCGCCATCCCGATCCACTGGCCTCCTTCGTTGCCCATCGCGGTGATTCCGATGGTCTCGCCCACGCGTTCGGGGTCCATCAGAAGCGACATTCCGTGACAGCCCGTGCCCGCACCGACGAGGGTGCCGTCTGGCACCTTTGTACCCCAGTTGTGAGGGCACCCTGCGCAGAAGAACGGGGCCCGGTTCTCGGTCAGAGGAATCAGTTCTCGTTTGGGTTTCGCGAGGACATGTTCTGGGGTCGAGAGGCGTGACTCAAGGCGCTTGGCTAGCCTGGTTCGCAGCCCGCCGACGATGGCATCCGCGTCTAGGCGACCCCAGCTGACCATCAACTCGTCGCCGTTCTCATGGGTTTTGCCGACTACGGTCGGTCTCTCCGCGGCGGCGTACAGCGCATCTTTGATGAGCCACTCAAGCGTGGCGTTCTTCTCCTCGACGACCACAACCTCGTCGAGTCCGCGGGCGAATTGCCGCACGACGTCGGTGTCGAACGGGACCGGCATTCTTAGGTGCAAGATACGGATTCCGGCGTCGGCCAAATCGCGGTCGGTGCCAAGACCAAGACGACGAAGGGCCTCAAGCATCTGGTAGTAGGTGAAGCCGGTAGCCACGAGGCCGATCCAGGCATCTTCGGGGTTGACGGTTACTTTGTTGAGGCCATTTTGGACGCCGTACTGGTATGCCAGCTTGGTTCTGACCTCGCGAAACTCGCGCTCGACCGCCACCATGCGCGGCCCCAAGAACACCGCGTTTGGATGGCACTGCCAGGTTGTCCCGTTGACCTCCATCGTAGGCATGACAATGTCTTGGGTCAGCACCGGAAGATCGACTGTGGCCGAGCCGTCTGCTACCGGCGTGACGATCTTCATCGCCGACCAGAGCCCAGACGCACGCGACATCGCTACGGCGTGGAGGCCAAGCTCTAGGCATTCGGCAACGGTGCCAGGATAAAGAATCGGCATGTGTAGATCGACCAGGGATGCGTCTGATGACGATGGCATGGTCGAAGACTTTGCCACTGGGTCGTCGCCAACCAACACAACTGCGCCACCCCTTGACGACGCTCCGGCGAACACGCCGTGGCGCAACGCATCGCTGGCGCGGTCGAGGCCGGGAGCCTTGCCGTACCAAATGCCGACGACACCGTCGTACTTCGCGTCTGGCCGTTCGGCTGCAAGCTGTGAACCCATGACAGCGGTAGCACCGAGTTCTTCGTTGACGGCGGGCTGATGCACGATTGGAAGGTGGGGGAGTTGCCGTTTCATTCGGGCGATCTCGAGGTCATAGCCGCCGAGCGGCGACCCCGGATAACCCGAGATCAAGGCCGCAGTGTTGAGACCGGCAGCTTGATCTCGGCGAAGCTGTTCGACTGGTAGCCGCGCTAAGGCTTGGATGGCCGTCAACAAGACGCGGCCGTGTTCGGCTTCGTAACGATCCTCGAGACGGTACGGCCGAACTTGGCTGTTCATCCTGTTTCCCATCCTGATGAAGTGTTTCGGTTCATAATATGGCCTCGACTTAACTCGCCTTACGATTCAGGAGAACCGTGCTTGCCTTCGTTACCGGATCTGGCCTCTATTCGCTGCCAGGAATGATCGACGTCGAACCACTGTTGGTCGAAACCGACTTCGGCGATGTCACGGTGTCGATGGGTACGTTCGCCGGTTCAACCGTCGCGTTTTTGCCCCGGCACGGATCCGACCATTCGGTGCCGCCCCATCGAATCAACTACCGGGCCAACGTCTCTGCCCTTGCTTCTGTGGGAGCGACGGCCATTCTGGCCACGGCGGTGAGCGGCAGTATCGATCCTGAAGTCCTGCCTGGCTCGCTGCGACTGATCGATCAGTTCATCGACTTCACCAACGGACGACAGCTAACGTTCTTCGACGATGCCGTCAGGCACACCGACATGACCGAGCCGTACGACTCCGATCTGCGTTCGCTGTTGCTGGCTTGCGCCGAAGCCGAAGGCGTGAAGATGACCGCGACCGGCACCTACATTTGCACCAACGGCCCAAGGTTCGAAACTCCGGCCGAGATCAAGATGGCCGGCGTGATGGGTGCCCATTTGGTGGGCATGACCGGATGCCCTGAGGTTGTCCTGGCCAACGAGCTAGGCATCCCGTATGCGTCGATCGGGGTGGTTTCGAACATGGCGGCTGGGCTCACTGGCGACCCGCTCAGCCTCGACGACATCAATCACATTCTCAAAGACACGGTCGAACAGCTTGCCCGTATCTTCAGTCGTGCGGCTGCGAGGTTCGCGTCTGGATGATCTTGGAGACGACGCAATGGGCCAGCAAGGCGATGTGGCAAGTCTCTCCGACTATGGGAGCCTGTCGTGATGAGGTTTGTGGGACCGCTCGTGTTGCTGGCGCTAGTTGTTGCATCTTGTGGTTCCGAGGTTGGCGAACGCGAGGTCGGCGGTAACGCTGGTGTGGTCGACCTCGTCACCGAGACGTCTCCCGCATCGACGTCTTCAACGACATCATTGTTGGTACCTGTTTCTTCGAGCCCGCTGCCAATTCAACTGTGCGGCGATGTCGATATACCGACCCCGACCATCGTCGGAACGGTTGGCCAAGCGTCGGAGCGACCATTCGAGCTCGATGGCGTTTTAGTTACGTATGCCTCTGAGCACCCGGGCACCTTCGCTGGGTCACGTATTGCTGCCGGCCCGGGCAACACGTTGGTGCTCGCGTTCACCGACGAACCAGGCCCACATTTGGAGGCGATTCTCGCTCGTCGGCCGAGTGAAGATGACATAGCGATAATACTCCCTCGCCCGCCGATGACGGCCGACTGGACGGTCGGCGAATCCGGATATGCGTTTGGTGTTGTTCAGGTCGAATTCTCCGAGGTTGAACTAAAGGCCTTGCAGTCCGATGTGGTCGAGAGACTCTTTGGACGGAGCGAGTTTCAACTGTCTGGTACCGGCTCAGGGAACCTGTACAACCGGGTCACCCTCGACATCATCAGACCCACCGAAGCAGATTTGGAGCTCATCGCTGCGGAGTTCTCCGACCGCGTAGGAATGTTCTGCCTTAGCGGCGAGCTCTGGGACGAGTCGCAAGAACCTCCTTCTATCGACGCTCCATTCACCGTGATGGCCGACGCAGGCAGCGACCCGCTTGTCGATTGCCGCACCGGTAGGCCGTTCTTGTTGTCGGCTCTCGATGGTCCACCCGACATCGATGCCGACTCAGATGACCCGCTGGTAGTCGCCTTGATGGATGAGAGGATCGATAACAAAGCTATTCGTCTTAACGGCTGGCGCACGTTGACTCGTGACGATAAGTCGGCGGTGTTGGCCAACTTCGAGGTGCCCAACAGACCGCTTCTGCAATTCTTCGAATATACCGATGCGGGCTGGTCCTCCGATGGCAGCTCCGCAGGTGAATGCCGACTTAGTTACGCGCTACCAGAAGGCCTCGGTCGCGTTGGAATTCGGTTGGACCCCGAACAACCTCTGGACCCAACGTCCGCGACGGTGCATCTACTTGTTAACCAGGTTGACTGCGCTGGCGGTGCCAGTGGGATCGAGCGAATGCAGCGTGCAGAGGTGATCGAGACCGACGATGTGGTTCGTGTCGCTATTGGTGTTGTGTCGCCCGAGGGCGATCAGACCTGTCCTAGCAACGAACTGGCGCCGATTACGATCGAGCTCTCGGCTCCGCTTGGTGACCGTGAACTCCTCGATGGGATCTGGGTCGAGCCCACTCCTGTGGGCCCAAGCGGCTAATGATCTCGCGCCTCTAAACACCGAGCTGGCTGGTCTGAGAAGATGGTTCTCCGCCCACGTTGGCGGCTCCAACAACTAGAGAGTGCTTCACCACGTTGCTGGGCACCTCTTGACCTTCACCAACATGTCATTCCCGGGGTTGTTCGGCAACATGGTGAAGCATCGGTTCAAGTTCGATGAGATGACTGACACGATCGCCCGCCGATACGCCTCGGAGAAGACCTTGGCCGAGACGGCTGCCGACCTTCGCACCAACGCAGGCAAGAGGTCGGCGATTCCTGGATTTCCTCCTGAGATGCCTCTGAGCGATGTGACGATTCACCGCCAAGACATCCGTCGCCCGCTTGGGCTGAGTTGCGACATCGACGAGAATGTCTTGAGCGCTGTGCTCGACTTCCTGACAACCCACAAGCAGGCGAAGAACTTCTTCGATACCAGCAAGCTCGATGGGGTGCAGTTGGTGGTAACCGATATTGACTGGAGTTTCGGCTCCGGTGACAAGATCGAAGGACCGGCTGAGGCGATCATGATGACTCTCACGGGCAGACCAGCCGGTTCTGACCTGACCGGCGACGCAGTATCCAAAATCGAGTCATAGAGGCCGAACCGCTGCAGGCCCGAGCGGCCTGACAAGCGCGGCCAGTTAAGAGTGGGAACCGCGGGCAGTGCCGCGTCTGTCTGTCTGTCTGTCTGTCTGTCTGTCTGTCTGTCTGTCTGTCTGTCTGTCTGTCTGTGTTGAGGTTTGTGGGCGAGGTTTAGTGGTCGTCGACCGGCGTGCAGTATTTCTAGGACTAGTTCTGTTGTCGTGGTGGAATCAGAACGTGTGTTTGGTATTGTGGGGTT
>JAADHX010000058.1 GCA_013151655.1 Actinomycetota bacterium | reverse complement strand
AGTAGTACTGCTGGGCCTGGCTCTGAGATCCCTGCATCAGGGTGGTGAAAAGCTCGCGTTCTTTGGCGAGGCCGGCCTCGAAGTCGAGGTTGACGGCAGCTTCGACGCATTGAACGTTGAGCTCGGGAGCATCGAACCCACGAGTTTTGCGAGCAATCGACTTGCGAAAGTCGGCAAATAGTTCGGGCCCAACGCCATCGACCTTGTCGTTCTGGTCGCGGATCTTTAGCAGGGGCATTTTCTCGGCCGCGGCCCTGCTGGCAAAGGCGATGGCGCCAGCTTCGAGGTCGTCGACGATTTCGCTAATGAGGCCAGCATCGAGGGCGTCGTCGGCGCCGATGGGGTCGCCGCTGGTCATCATCTGAAGCGCTTTGAGTGGCCCGACAACTCGGGGAAGTCGCTGGGTTCCACCGGCTCCTGGCAACAACCCGAGCTTTACTTCTGGCAGACCGAACTTGGCTCCTGCGCTGGCCACCCGATAGTGGGCACACATGGCGATCTCGAGACCGCCGCCGAGAGCGGTGCCGTGGATGGCGGCGACAACTGGTTTGGTCGAACCCTCGAGCGCGGCCTGCACATCTTGTAGCGACGGAGCCTGCGGTGCCTGGCCGAACTCGGTGATGTCGGCTCCGGCGATAAAGGTGCGCCCGTCGCAGATCAGCACGATGCCAACCGCGTCGGTGGCTTGGGCGGCAGCGATGCCGTCGACGATGCCTTCGCGCACGTGCTGGCTAAGTGCGTTGACCGGCGGGTTGTCGATTATGACGAGGGCGATCTCGCCCCGCTCTTCGAGTCGAACTGACTGGGTGATCTGTGTCATGGGGCGACACTACAACGTCTGTTCGCCGCGTCCCAAGGGCGTGATCGACGGCGCGGCGTGGTCGCCCACTGGCTCGGTCACATGAATTTCGTAACGGCCAGACTGGTCGGTGCACGCGCTGAAGCCGATGCGCTTCAGATATTGGGCATGGTCGTCGTTGGCGGCGTCGGTCCAGACCACCGTTGGAGCGATTCCGGTTAGCAGAGCCGAATCGGGTGAGTAGACATAGTGGCCGATCTTAAAGTCGCGGTACTGAGGTATCACGAAGTCGAGGTCGACCTTAAAGCTCCCGTCGGCTTGAACGCGACCGATCAGAACTCCGGCTGGCACCATGTCGCGCAAGATGAACGCCGTGACCAGATCGGGGCTGGGTTCATAGACGAAATCGGGCTGGTAGCGACCTTGAATCTCATCGGCGTAGAACTCCAGGAAGTTCAGCAGGTAACGCGACTCCGGTAGTACGTGAAGGATACGAAACACCTCGTTCTTGCGACCGATGAGTTTGCGCAGGAACCAGATGTGGATTCCGGCAGCAATGACATTCACAACTGCTATTGGGTAGGCGCCGATGAGAAGGGCGTATGCAAAGAACGCGAGCGATCCCGCCAGCCCGACGAGGCGGAGTCTGAGGATCGACTTCTGGATGATCGAGATGATGATCAGGGTCGATGCGCCGTAACCGACTAGCTCGATAACGAGACCGGTACTCACTGCAGAATTCGACCCGCTTCGAGGGTAATCACTTGATCGGCTTGATCGATTGCCAAACGTCGATGTGACACGGCGATGATGGTAGTCGAGGTCGTCTTTCGTAGTTGTAGCCACAGCTCGCGCTCGGTGGCGACATCGAGGGCGCTCGATAAGTCGTCGACTATCAGCAGTTCTGGCGTTGTTAGAAGACTTCTTGCTGTCGCTACCCTCTGTGCCTGGCCGCCTGATAGTCGCAGCCCTCTGGCTCCAACCATGGTGTCGATGTCATCTGGCATTGCGCCGAGGTCGTAGCTCAGCGAGGTGAGGTCAAGAACTGAGGCCAGGTTGTGATCGTCGCGACCTAGCAGAACATTGTCGGCTAGAGATTCGCTGAAGAGGCGTGGAATCTGGGGCAGATGGGCACAGTTGGGCGGAACGAACCATGCGGCTAAGTCGTCTATTGGCTCGTCATTCCAGGTCACAGAGCCTTCACTGATCGGAATCAGACCGACGATTGCGCGAAGTAATGTGGTTTTGCCGGCTCCCACCCCACCGGTGATAATGGTGAAGCTTCCTGCCGTGACATCAAGGTCTATGTCACTAACGCCGCCGGTCTGCACGCTGGCGGCATCGGTGTAGCGGGCTGTTAGCCCCCTCACATTTAGGTGGACCAACGGCACGCGGTCAGGGTCGGGGTCGCGACGGCGCATCGTGTCGTTTGGTTCGATGGTGACTTCGTTGTGCTCTAACAGATCGTCGGGCCGGTCTGGCGCTACTAGTTGTCCGAGACGTCCATAGGACACGATGGCCTGTTCGCGCGATGTAATGAGCCTGGCCACGTACCGCGGCAGTTCACCAAGGGGCACGGCGTAGGCGACGAACAATGCAAGGTCACCCACGCTGAACTCACCGCTACGCACCGATGGAACCAGCACCAGCAGGGTCAACCCGATGGTGATATCGCCGGTGGAAGACGCAATTCCTTCGATGGCTTGTTGAAGAACGGTGTCGCGCACGGCGGTCTTGTGGCGAACAGATGTGTATCGCTCGAGGCGCTTTACAGCGGCTTCCTCTCGTCCGGCCAGGCGGAAGGCCAGTTGGCCAGAGAACACTTCGCCCAGGAACGAAGACACCTGGCTGCCAGCCTTACGGTCGGCAGACCTAGCGGCGTACAGGCGAGGCGTGAGCTTGCGAGCGATAATCGTGACCACTACTAGCGGGACGATGACAACGAGGGCGGCACCGCGGTTGATAGTCGACATGATGGCGAGCGCGCCGAACGCGTATAGAAGGTTGCCGGCACCGTCTACCCATGAGTCGGTCCACAACACTGTGTCGCGGGTGTCGTCGTTGAATCGGGTAATCGACTCGGCCGGGCTTCCTGGAAGTTTGCCGGCCTTTGGTCCCCCGCTCACAGTTTGGGCGAACAACATGTTGGTTCGCATCATCGACAGCGCCGCGACCCACCACCGCACCACAAAGTAGACACCCGCGCCGAAGATGATCCACCGCACAACCTCGGTGACCCCGATCGCCACGAGGAGCCCGTTAACCGACTCGTTAGTTTCGAGCCGGTCGAACACCAGCTTAAGAATCCAGCCAGACGCCAGCGGCAGCATGAAGAACGCCGTCCACAGAAACCAAGACCAGGTCCACAGTCGCGGCCGGAAGCTGCCCGTGCGCCAACCGTTGGCCACCGGTCTGATCTGCCCGGTGTTGAGTTGCTCAGTGTTGGTCTGACCAGTGTTGGTCTGAGCAGTGTTGGTTTGGTCAGTCATAGGCAACTACCGCCTCATCGACCGCGATGTCGGCACCGAGGGCTAGCAGGCGGGCGTATCGGCTGTTGGTATCGGCGCTTAGTGCCTCGGTGGCACCGTGTTCGACCGCACGCCCATCTTCAAGTACCAGAATTTGGTCCAAGCGTTCGACGGTCGAGAGTCTGTGCGCAATCACGACCGCGGTTCGGCCATCGATAAGGCGGTCGATCGCCTTGGTGACGCGAGCCTCGGTTGTCGGATCGACTCGTGAAGACGCCTCGTCGAGAAGCACAAAGTCTGGTGAGCGAAGGAACAGTCTGGTGAGCGCGATGAGCTGGCTTTCGCCGGCCGACAGCCCTGCACCCCCTGGACCAAGTTTTGTCTCCACACCCTGCGGCATGGCGCTGACCCAGTCGAGCAGGCCGAGTTCGTTTAGCGCGGCCCGAACCGCACTGGCGTCGATGGTCTCGTCGAACAGAGTGAGGTTGTCGTGGATTGATGCCTCGAATAGATGCACGTCCTGGGAGACAACCCCGATGCGCGATCGCAGTTCGGCAACTTCGACGTCATGGAGAGACACGCCGCCAAAAGAGATCGTGCCCGAAGTTGGTTCGACCAGGCGGAGCAGCAGACGGGCGAGTGTGGTCTTGCCGCTTCCGGTGCGGCCAAGTACGCCCAAAGAGTTCCCTGGAGCGATCGAGAGTGTGAGGTTGTCGACCACTCGCGCCGGGTTTTCTTCATCGCGGTACTCGAAACAGACGTCGGACAGTTCGACGCCGAGCGCGCCAGTTGGGAGGGGAGTCGACCCCTCGTTCGAGATGCTCGACGTCTCGGCGAGCAGTTGGAGAGTTCGCGACATCCCTCCGGCTGCTCGCTGAACTCGTTCGGTTTCGTCGGCTAGTCGGCCCAATGGTTCGCGCAGAATCTGGGTGTACTGGAAGAGCAGATACGCGGTTCCGAGCGTGATCGAACCTCGGCTCAACAAGGCCGCGTCGACAGCCAGAATCACAAGACCGCCGATGATGAACACTGCATTCGAGATGATCCAAAGCGCCACTCCCTGACGCTCGCGAGCCAGGCTTGAGCGCAGCACAGCGGCACTTGCCTTCTGGAAGGTGGCCACCGCATGACTTCCGCCACCATTGCTGCGGAGGTCGTCGGCGCCGGCCAGTCGTTCCTCGATCTCACCGAGCATTCGACCAGTAGCAGCCTGTTCGGTAGCTGCCTCGTCGACGGCTCGGTCGCGCAACGACAGCATGGTCGCAGTTGCTATGGCGAGGTAAACCGCGAGCCCAAGGCCGATTCGCCAGTCGCGCCACATCACCACCGCAATCAGTCCGACCAAAGTGACACCTGCGGCAACGGCCTTTGCGGCGAACTGGGAAATGAACTCGCTGAGCGCGGTGACGTCGCCATCGACTCGGCTAACAAGTTCGCCCGGGCTTGTGGCCCGGTGGAATCCGAGGTCGAGGTGAAGTACATGACGGGTTAGGTCTGACCGCAGTTCGTTGGTTACCCGCCATGACAGATCGGCAGCCGTCCAGGCCACCGCAACAGCCATCAGTTGCCGGGAAACTCCCAGAGCTACATAGATGCCAGCCAACCAGAGCAGGTGCGCCGACGTCGCGCCGTTGGCGGCGTCGTCGATAAACTTCGCTATCAGCAGAGGCCCAACCAAGGGCAAGATTCCAGCCACGGCCAGAACCGCGCTGATAGCGGTAACGCGAGCGCGGTGCGGCGTGATCAGATCAAAAAGGGCGCGCCAGTGATTGCTGGAGCGGCTGCGGGATTCCATTGCCAATGACCGTACCCTGTCGTTCGGTGCGCTTGCGGAGCAATATTGGTCCCAGCCCACCGAAGCTCCCAACTACAGAAGGAGACCGCGGCCAATGGCTATTAAGCCGGTTAGCGAGATGATCGTCGCAGCGCGGTTGTCGCTGGAGAACCTGTCACCCCAAGAGGCAAAGCGTCGAGCCGACGAAGAGGGTGCCCTCATCGTCGACATACGCGACGTGCGCGAACTCCAACGCGACGGTGTAGTTCCTGGTGCGTTGCATGCGCCCAGAGGCATGCTTGAGTTCTGGGTCGATCCGCAGTCTCCGTACCACAAGCCAGTTTTCAATAAGGACATCGACTTCGTCTTGTATTGAGGCGGCGGTGGCCGGACAAGTTTGTCCGCAAAGACCCTCAAAGACATGGGCCTCAGCCGGGTCGATCATATTGACACCGGCTTCAGCGGGTGGGTCGAGGCCGGCCTGCCCATCGTCGACTACGAGACTTGGCGAACCGAAGCAAAGAACGCTGAAGTCACAAAGACTGCGGAGCACAAGTGAGTACCGATATTGCAGTAATCGTGGGAAGTCTGCGCCGCGAATCGGTCAGTAGATCGGTGTTCATGGCTGCGAGTCAGCTTGTCGGCGACGATGCTTCGCTACGGGAGGTCGACATCACCCAGGTGCCCTTCTTCAACGAAGACCTCGAAGTCGATGGCGGACCAGCATCGGTTGCCGCGCTCAAGGCCGCGGTCGACAGCGCCGATGGTCTTATCTTCTTTACACCCGAGTACAACGGCAGCTTTCCGGCGCTGACCAAGAACGCAATCGACTGGTTGTCGCGCAGCCAAGGCGCCAGCGTGCTCAATGGCAAACCAATCGGCGTTGTGTCGGCTACTCCAGGCGCGCACGAGGCAGCCAGCGTGCGCAGCCACTTCGCCGCGTCTGTTGGGATGCTTAGCGACAGGTTGTTCGACCGTTCGATCGGCATTGCCAGCGCTACCCGCGTTATCGCCGACGGTGTGATCACCGACGAGGCCACCGCCGAAAACCTCGGGACTTGGCTCCGCGACTTCATCGCCTTTGTTCAGGGTTAACAAGCGGTGTTCGATCAGGCGCTGGTGCACCGAATCGACCACTTTCTTGGCAAAGAGGCAGCGCTCAATATCGTCTTCGATTGCGTGAGGGAGCCGCCGAAGTCGATGGCGACGGTGCGCGGGTGTCACTCGACCATTCTGGGTTTCCCGAAGGACAAGGCGAGCACTTGGCCCAAGGTTGGATCGTCAATTGCTGGACGCCAATGCGAGAGGCCTTGGGCTTACCGCCGCTGAGATTCGGGTAGTGGAGGCAACAGGGACTTATGGCCCTGTCGATTGTTGGTTCTGGGCGATCAGAATGGAACATGTTGTTTGATGAGACGTCTCGGTTAGAGCATTTGAACAAAGACGAGTGCTGGAAACGCATTCGCCAGAAGTCGATAGGGCGATTGGCGGTGTCGATCGCGAACAAGCCCGACATCTTTCCCGTCAACTACGTCGCATCCGACGAAGGCGAGATCGTGGTCAGGACCGCTGCTGGCTTAAAGCTTGCGGCCGCGACCTTGGGCGCTGGAGTGGCATTCGAGGTCGGTGCATACGACGAATCGACTCACGCCGGTTGGAGCGTTGTGATTCGCGGAACTGCCACAGAGATCGAACGACTCGACGATGTTATGAAGGCCCAAGACATGGGTATTGAGCCGTGGGCTGAAGGCAACAAATCGCGTTTCATCCGAATTCACGCCGACGTTGTTTCTGGTCGTGAGGTGCCGGCGCTTTAGTGCTGGCAGCATCAACATGATCTCGGGGCTTAACCAAGCTGTTGTGGACGCCAGGGTCTCGTTCGGTGCTCAGGTGCTCCGATGACCAAACGACGTTGGCGACGGTAACGATCGAAAGCCAAACGAACAGAGTCAAGCCGACGGGCGACACACCATCCTTGGGCCACAACGTGGCGGGGTTGGAGGTTCCGCGCAGAATCTGTTGTGTCGATGCGAGCAAAACAATCGTCAGGGGAACCATCGCCGCCATCCGGTACCAACCCAAAAGAGCCAGCACGACACCAACGATGGTCGTCAACGCCAAAGTCACGCTGAGAACCGTGCGTATGGGGGACTGGGCTGGAGCGCGATGGTGGCTTCACCGAGCGGTTCCCGGCCCAGGCGACGCGAATCCGACCTGCCGCCATGCCTCGTACACCACAACCGACACGGCGTTGGCGAGGTTGAGGCTGCGGTTGTTTGGCTGCATCGGGATGGTCAGTCGATGGTCTGGGACGACCGACTCGAGTTCGGGTTGCGGTAGGCCAGTGCGCTCGTTCCCGAACAATAGGACGTCGCTGCTGACGTATTCGATATCGGTGTAGCGCTTTGACGCTTTGGCCGAGAACGCGTACCAGTCACCTACCAATGCCGAGCGAGCATCGTCGAGCGTTTCGTGGATCGTCACGCTCGCGTACTCGTGGTAGTCGAGGCCGCCGCGGCGAAGCAAGCGGTCGTCCATGCTGAAGCCAAGTGGTTCGACTAGATGCAGGCGACAGCCCGTATTCGCACAGAGGCGGATGATCGCGCCTGTGTTGGGCGCGATCGAGGGCTGAAGCAGTACGACGTCCACAAGGTGAACCTACCTGTGCCATGACAGCATCCGATAGAGGTATTGTCGCCCCATGGTCCAAATTCCACCGCCAGGCCTCACTGCGTTCGGACCCGACTTTCCGTTCGCGTTCGACGAGTGGCTCGACCACGAGGCCGGACTCGGATCGGTTCCTGATCACGTCATGGGTTCCGAGATTGCAATCGTGGGTGGCGGAGTTGCCGGCATGGTTGCTGGCTACGAGCTCATGAAGCTTGGCCTCAAGCCCATTATCTACGAGATCAGTCGGATGGGTGGCCGACTCCGGTCGGTGCCGTTTCCGAAGTCGCCGGGCGTAGTGGCTGAGCTTGGTGGAATGCGGTTTCCGCTGAGCGGATCGTCACTGTGGAAGTACATAGACATGTTGGGCCTGGAGTCCCGCCCGTTTCCGAACCCGCTTAGCGAGACGGCCGGGTCGACGGTGGTCGAACTCGCGGGCGAAGCCCATTTTGCCCGCTCGATGGACGATCTTCCGGCAATATTTCACGAGGTCGCCAACGCCTGGGAAACGGCGCTCGAAGACGATGCGAATCTAGGTCAGATTCAGGCCGCGATGGCTAACCGAGATGCCGCCGAAGTGCACCGTCTGTGGGATCCGATCGTGAAAAGGTGGGACGATCGAACCTTTTACGACTTCATAGCCACGTCGCCAGAATTCTCTCGCCTCAGCTACCGGCATCGCGAGGTGTTCGGTCAGGTCGGGTTCGGAACTGGCGGCTGGGACTCAGACTTTCCGAACTCGATGCTCGAGATCCTTCGGGTCGTGATGGCGGCGTTTGAAGATGATCAGAGGTACATCGTTGGCGGTGCCGAGAAGATCCCTCGGGGAATCTGGGCCCACGAACCTGACTCGTTGGTTGGCCATCGGGCCGGAACTTCTTTGTCTGGCCTCAACGGGGGAGTGACCCGCCCGGGTGTAACCGCGATCGCTAGAGGCGCTGACGGCCAATTCGACGTGACCGATCGTTGGGGCCGAACCTCCAGCTTCCCAGCGGTGCTGGTGACAACCCAGTCGTGGTTGATGACAACGAGCATCGATGTCGAGGAGTCGCTGTTCAGCCACAAAGTCTGGATGGCGCTAGACCGCACCCGATACATGCCCTCGTCGAAGACCTTCGTAATGGTCGATCGGCCCTTCTGGAACGACATCGACCCCCAGACTGGTCGGCCGATGATGAGCATGACTCTGACCGATCGCAACACTCGCGGCACCTACCTTCTGGACAACGGCCCCGATCAGCCAGCCGTCATATTGCTCAGTTACGCGTGGCAAAGCGATGCCATGAAGTTGTTGTCCATGAACGCTTCGGACCGAGCCGAACTGGCGCTCGATGCGTTGGCTGCTATCTATCCGAATACCGACGTTCGCAGCCACATTGTTGGCGAACCGATAACTGTCAGCTGGGAGACCGACCCCGACTTTCTCGGCGCGTTCAAGTCGGCCATGCCTGGCCACTACCGCTACAACCACCGTATGTACAGCCACTTCATGCAGGCCGACAACCCACCAGCCCAGCGGGGTATCTTCATAGCTGGCGACGATGTGTCCTGGACTCCTGGTTGGGCCGAAGGAGCAGTGCAGACGGCCTTGAATGCGGTTTGGGGCATCGTGAACCACCTCGGCGGCGCCAGTCATCCAAACAATCCGGGCCCCGGCGATGTGTTTGCCGAGTTCGGGCCGGTAGCGCTTCCAGATGATTAGCCCTGCCCGATGAATAGCTGTGCCCGGTGAATAGCTATGTCGATCTAGACGCAACTGCCGTTGCTGCTGCGGTGCATTCGGGCGAGGCCAGTATTGCCGAGATTCGCGACGCGGCCACAGAGCAATACTTGAAGACGCACGGCGACATCAATGCTGTCGTCGAGTGGTATAAAAACCCAACTCCGGTTGCGTCGCCGGACGGACCATTAGCGGGTGTGCCTGTTTTGCGTAAGGACTACGGCTCCACCGAGGCCGGTCGGCTGACCGAGATG
>JAADHX010000306.1 GCA_013151655.1 Actinomycetota bacterium | reverse complement strand
GTCTGCCCCGCCGAACCCCGCACCTGTGGCCGTGGCGTTGGTCAGGTCGGCCCCTGTCAGATTTGCATGGAGGAACTGTGCGCCATCGAGTCGAGCGTCATGAAGAATCGCGCCGACCAACACGGTGTTAAGGGCCTTTGCCCCGCGCAGGTCTGCCCCTGACAGGTCGGCACCCGAGAGATCGAGTCCGCCCAGGTCGGCGCCCGCGAGGTCTGCGCCGTTCAGGCGCGCGCAGGGAACCAACTCTGATCGGTCGATCTGCGCCACTGCGGCTTCGCCCGTTGGGACTCCTATAGCCATGAGGACCCGATCGGTTGCCAGCGGGGCAGAATCAAGGTGAAACGAGCTGAGGCCTCTTCTTAGAAGCCGCGCGAGTAGGGAGGAGCGTCAGCGACGATCGGATCGGAGGCGGGGCCCGAGCGGCCCGATGAGCGCCGCGAATCGAGAGCGGGAGATAGTCCCGGACAAACACCAGACGCACGTCTCCGCTAGTCCCTTAGGCAGACGGGTCGGCGCGGTAGCAGTTCAGTCGAGCCACGGTTCGTCGACTTCCCACGGCTGGACATTGTCCGGTCGTTCGGGGAGCGATTGGCGCGGCGCGGCCAACCATCGCGAGGCGCCGATTCCTGCGATGAGGCCGAAAAGATGACTCTCCCAGGAGATGGAATCCTGAGGCACTAATCCGGCAAGCATGCTGCTGTAAAAGCCGAGCACGAGCAATGCCGGAGCCAGCGCCCTGGGTCGGCGTTCGAACACGGCTGCTCCCAGAATGGCACCGAGATAACCGAAGACCACGCCACTGGCGCCGATGTGGTTACCGTGACCCGCTAGGGCCCAGGTGAGGCTTCCACCGACGACGATCGTCAGTAAGGTGACCTGGCTCCAGTAGCGCATTCCCCTGACCGCGATTAGCCCACCGAGCGCGAGAAGTGGGACCGAGTTCGAAGCGACGTGGCCGTAGTCTGAGTGGAGGAACGGTTGCCATAAAACGCCGTCGAGGCCCTCAAAACGGCGAGGCTGGATGCCGTTGCGTTGCAGCCGATCGCCAAGAGCGACCGTGTCGACGATCTCGATTATCCAGATCGCCACCACGGCTATGACGAGTAGCCCAACCGGCGACAAGAACCAGCTGCGCCGACGAGCAGGCTCGGCGTCGGCGCTCATGATTCCATGTTAGTCGGGGCTCGGCTCGAAAACGATGTCAAGACTCAGGCGACAGGCGACCTCCTAGTTGAGAGGCCAGACGCCAGGAGGGAGCACTTGGCTCGGCGGCAGCTACCCACATTGCTTGTGGATGTGGTTACCGTGCCCTATATGAATGTTCACACTGTCGTGGTGGGAAGTCGTGGTCGTATCGTCGTGCCCGCTGAGGTGCGACAACGAGCTGAGTTGTCTGAGGGTGTCTCACTTGTCCTTTTGGAGACGCCAGATGGCATGGTCCTTTTGACTCGCAAGCAACTCCGCGACCGAGTCCGCAACGAGCTCGAAGGGCTCGATCTAGTGAGCGAACTTCTAGCGGAACGGCGCAACACTGCCAAAGATGAAGATGCGGTGTGAGCGTTGTACTAGTTGCACTCTCCCTTGCCGAGCGTGCAGACTGCAGACTACAGATGCGGCGTGGGGCACTCTCCGAAGAGTCAGCCAGATTCGATGACGCCGTCGGCTTCGGCGACGGACTGTTCGGTTGCTATCTTGGGTGTCAGTCGTTGTTTTCGAAAGCGAATTAGGTGGTCGACGGTGTTGAACCCGACGGACTCGTAGCTTGCGATGGCCGCGGCGTTGTCGATCCCGGTTCTGACTGTGGCATGGCGCATCCCGGCGCTCTGCATTTCGTGGAGGCCGCGAAGCAGAACTGCCTTTGCCAGCCCGCGAAGCCGCGCCGACTTACGAGACCCGACCGGCTCGAACTCGCCGATTCGATTGGTGCGGTCGAGGTAAACGTCGGCGAACGAAAGGATCGAACCTTCGGGATCGACTGCGATCACATGGGGAAAGGTGTCTGGTCTTCCGTAGCTGATCTGGTGGGGGAGCGAACGGCAAATCCAGGCGACCGCTTCAGTGGTTGGTTCGCCGTCGCTGAACGCGTCGACCTGCGCGAGACCTCTCTCGGCTACCTGAGCAGTATTTGTCTGGTCGAGGAGCCCCACTTCGATTCCTGGTGGCCGGGAGGCGGGTTCGATTGGCCCATCTAGACCGCGGGTCATGAACACCTCGGATTCACCATCTTCGGCGTAGCCGTATCCGCGCAGGAGGTCTATCTCGCCGGTCTTTGATCGGTAGCAGGCCGTGATCCAACTCTCGTGATCGGACAGTAGTTCGAACGCCGCGTTTGCCTGTTCGACGACGACTTTCGCCTGGTCGCTCGAACGCCAGTCTGGCTTGAGTTGGTAGAACCATTCGCCCGGGCCTAGCCCGAGCCGCGAAACGGCTTGTAGTTCGCCGTCTGTGTCAGTCCACAGCTGCACCAACGGAGTGTGATTCATGAAGTCGAAGCAGTTCACGTACGCGGACTTAAGCGATGTTCCGAATGTCCATCTCGTGTCGCCGTCGAACTGATTGTGCGCCAAGAAGAACGAATGAAGTCGTTGTAGGTCGGGGTCTCCAACGAATGCCGATGGAATCAGTGTGTCTGAACTCACACGGCGAGCGTACTGTTGACGTGGGCCAACGCTCGCTTCGACCGCGTTGTCGACAAAGTGGGTTTCTGTTGGTCGCGGCGGTTCGTGTGACCAGAAGACCCGGCTGCTCTGACAGACATTCTCGTTCGCTCAATCGGCGCTGACGGACCTCCGCTGGCTGCCCCGCGATTGGCTGAGGGTTCGTTAGTGACCCGAGAAGACGCAGAACTCGTTTCCCTCTGGGTCGGCGAGAACGTCCCAGCCGATCTCGGCATCGCGAGGGCGCAACAGGGTTGCTCCTGCGTTGATTAGTGGCGTGGTGTCTTCGGCGACGATGTCAATGTGGACGCGGTTCTTACTCTTCTTTGCGTCCGAGACCGGAGCGAACGACAGATTGTCGAATGGTGTGTTTGGTATCTGTGCGAGGCACGAGAATCCGCCCTTCTCAGTCGATCGTTCACCGCCAATAGCGGCTGCCCACCATCGTGAGAGTGTCTCGTGATCGGCGCAATCGAACGCGACCCCGTAGAGCCGGTACATCGGTGGATCGTCTCGAACGAACAGACAGAACTCGCCGCCTTCAGGGTCGGCCATAACGACCCATGAAAACGATTGATCATCGATAACCGTCGCGCCGATCGCCGTGAGGGCTTCGATCGATGTGCCATGTATGTCGAGATGAGTTCGGTGCTTGGTGGTCTTGGGCTCTGGCACCGGATCGATCCACACCGTGTGGGCTTTAGTCGGTCCAGTTAGGAACGCACCGCCGTCTGATTGATGGTGCAGTTCCATACCAAGTGCTATCGACCAGAAATCACCCAAAACCGATGCATCTTTGGCATCGAGACACAAATCCTTGAACGTGGCCAGACTCATGGTTGCAGAGTACTCGGTGGCCAATTTGACACGGCCCCGGCCCATGTGGGCGGGACTGCGACATCACCCAAGAGACACTCGGGGCTGCTTCGAGTATGAATTGGGTGAAGATACCTTCCCAGAAACGCCACTGGCAAGGTGCTCAAACGCGAGCTACGCACACAAAAGGAGAAAAGACGTGTCAGATGACGAGAACAGGTGCCCGGTGATGGGCCAGTCGCAGATGGCGACCGCGGGCTCAGCCAACCAGCATTGGTGGCCGAATCAGCTCAACGTGAACGTTCTCCGCCAGAACTCGCCTCAGTCCAATCCGATGGGCGAGGACTTCAACTACGCCGACGCGTTCAACAGCCTCGACCTAGACGCGCTAAAGCGCGACATCGTGGCGATCATGACCGACTCACAGGACTGGTGGCCTGCCGACTACGGCCATTACGGTCCGTTGTTTGTGCGCATGACGTGGCACAGCGCGGGCACATACCGCACCGAGGATGGGCGAGGAGGCGGAGCATCGGGCACCCAGCGTTTTGCTCCCCTAAACAGTTGGCCAGACAACGTAAACCTCGACAAGGCCCGCCGTTTGCTTTGGCCAATCAAGCAGAAGTATGGCCGCAAGATCTCGTGGGCCGACCTCATGATTCTCTCTGGCAACTGCGCCATCGAGTCCATGGGTTTCCCAACACTCGACTTCGCGGGCGGCCGCGAGGATGTCTGGGAACCAGAAGAGGACATCTACTGGGGTTCTGAGGGCACCTGGCTCGACGACGAGCGTTACAGCGGCGAAAGAGACCTCGAGAAGCCACTTGGCGCGGTTCAGATGGGTCTGATTTACGTGAACCCGCAGGGCCCCAACGCCGACGGCGATCCGCTCTCGGCAGCCGTGGATATTCGCGAGACATTTGCTCGCATGGCCATGGACGACGAAGAGACAGTCGCCCTCATCGCGGGCGGACACACCTTCGGAAAGGCCCACGGTGCGGCCGACCCCGACGAGTACGTCGGCCCTGAGCCCGAGGGCGCGAGCCTCCAAGAGCAGGGGTTCGGCTGGACGAGCCGTTTAGGCAGCGGCGCCGGTGTCCACACGATCAGCAGTGGGCTCGAGGGGGCCTGGACAACCGAGCCCGCCAAGTGGGACAACAACTTCTTCGACAACCTTTTCGGTTACGAGTGGGAGCAGACGACCAGTCCAGCCGGAGCGCTCCAGTGGACGACAAAAGACGCTGCGGCTCAGGGCACCGTTCCCGACGCCCACGACGCATCGGTCACCCATGCGCCAATGATGCTCACCACCGACCTTTCGTTGCGGATGGACCCCATCTATGAGCCGATTTCCAGACGGTTTCACGAGAACCCCGCCGAGTTCGAGGCTGCATTCGCCAAAGCTTGGTACAAACTGACTCACCGCGACATGGGGCCCCGTTCGCGCTGTTTGGGTTCGTTGGTGCCCGCCGAGACACAGATCTGGCAGGATCCGATCCCCGACGTTAGTCACGACCTCATCAACGACGATGACGTTGCCGCTCTCAAGGCCAAGATCCTCGCCTCGGGGTTATCGGTTTGGCAGCTCGTCTCGACGGCTTGGGCCTCAGCGTCGACATTCCGTGGCACCGACAAGCGTGGTGGCGCCAACGGAGCCCGCATCAGCCTTGCCCCACAGAAAGACTGGGAGGCCAACAACCCGGCCGGTCTTGACGACGTGTTGTCGACATTGAGCCAGGTTCAGGCCGACTTCAATAGCTCGCAGTCGGGAACGAAGATGGTCTCGCTGGCCGATCTGATCGTGCTGGGCGGATGCGCCGGAGTCGAGAAGGGCGCTAAGAACGCCGGACACGATGTCACTGTTCCGTTTACTCCTGGTCGTGGCGACGCACTACAGGATCAAACCGACGTCGAGTCATTTGGGGTGCTTGAGCCAACCGCCGATGGGTTCCGCAACTACCAGTCCGAGGGCGACAAACGTCAGGCCGAGGAACTGCTGATCGACCGAGCCAGTCTGATGACATTGACGGCGCCCGAAATGACGGTGCTTGTTGGTGGAATGCGAGCCTTGGACGCAAATTCGGGCCACTCGGCGGCTGGTGTTCTGACCGACCGGCCTGGTTTGTTGACCCAGGACTTCTTCGTCAACCTGCTCGACATGGGCACCGAGTGGAAGGCTTCGGCTTCGTCGGAGGAACTATTCGAAGGCCTCGATCGAGAAACAGGCGAGACCAAGTGGAGTGCAACAGCTGTCGACCTCGTCTTTGGCTCAAACTCACAGCTTCGAGCCGTGGCCGAGGTGTACGCATCTGACGACGCCTCAGACACGTTCGTGTCTGATTTCGTGGCCGCATGGGACAAGGTCATGAACCTCGATCGGTTCGACCTGGCCTAAGCACAACAACTGAGCGGCGTGGGCGCTACCGACATGGTTACGCCCACGGCACTGATTGTGCGTCTCACAACGAGTCGCTTTAGGGCGTGATCAGCTCGACGGTGGGAAAGTAGGTTCTGTATCGACTCGTGTCTCGTGTGAGAAGTGAGAGTTCTGCGACTGCGGCGTCTCGTCGGTCGTCATCGAGACGTCACCACGACCCCGAAGGCGTTCGGCGAGGTGGCGACCGCGTGTTGGCTTGCTGGCACTCTTGCGCCACCACTTCTGGTCGAGACGGGTTGGCTCGCGGCGGAAACTCGGTTGAGTGCCGTGGTCTCATGGGCTACTTTCGGCAGCGATGGCGTTAGAACCGATCCGCACCGAACGGCTGATCCTGCGGCAGTCGAGGCTCAGCGATGCCCAGGCAGCTCACGAGCGTCGCAACCTGGCCGAGGTGGCCCGCTACCAGGACTGGGAGATGCCATACACACTCGAACGGGCCGAAAAGAGGATGGCCGACTTGGTGGCCATGGATGGCCCCATCGATGACAAGGGATGGTCGCTAACGGTTGTTGATGGCTCCGAACCTGAGCGGATTCTGGGCGACCTAGCCGTCGAAGTCCGGTGGGGTGGCCGCAGCGCCATGGTCGGCTACACATTCCATCCCAACTATTGGGGGCGGGGCTACGCGACCGAAGCCACCCAAGCCATCATCAGCTACCTGTTCGACAGCTACGGCGTCAGCCGCATCGAGTCATCGCTGCATCCAGACAACCCACCATCGGCTCGAGTATTGGAAGCCTGCGGGCTTGTCTTCGAAGGGTTGACCCGTCAGTCGTTTTGGGTTGGCGACGAATGTTCCGACGACATGCTTTACGGCATGACCCGGGCCGATTGGGAGGCCTGGCGCGATCGCCCCCGCCATCGACCTAGCCACGTTGAGTTGGTGCCTATCACTGCCGACAACAGTCGGGCGGTCCGCGAGCTGGTCGCCCACAAGTCGCAGGAACGATTCGCGTCCACGATGCTCGGCAACTTCGAGGAGGCGCTGGTGCCGCCGTTGGAAAACGGGGTTGCAGTTGTGCCCTGGTATCGAGCCATCGAGGCCGACGGGGAGATCGCCGGTTTCATCATGGCGACGGAGATCACCGGGTCTCATCCAACGCCGTATCTTTGGCGGCTTCTGATCGACCGGATGGAGCAGCGGCGGGGCATTGGCTCGGCCGCCCTCGACCGTTTCGAGCAAGTATTCGCGGACCTTGGGGCGACTGCCATCGAAGTGTCGTGGCGGGAGGGGCCCGGTTCGCCGGCGCCGATGTACCTGGCCCGAGGTTACGAGCCGACGGGTAAAGTCGAAGACGGCGAGATCTTCGCCATCAAAACGCTCTAGGCTTCGGCGCCAATCAGGGGTACGAATCGCACTCGTCCGAGGTTCTGTTCGTGAAGCTCGCTACCTGCCCGCTTGATTCGAATGAGCGACTGGGTTTGGTTGTCTGGCCCGACCGGCATCACCAGAAACCCACCGTCGCCAAGCTGCTCGATCAACGGCTTAGGCACCTTTGGACCACCGGCGGTGACAACGATGGCATCGTATGGGGCCGCTTCGGGGTGCCCGAGGGTCCCGTCGCCATGAATGACCGTCACGTTTTCGTAGCCAGCTGCGGTCAGAGCCTTACGCGCAGTGTTGGCCAGGGTTTCGTGGCGCTCGACTGACACCACCACGTCGGCGACGCGGCTCAGTATGGCGGCACCGTAACCCGACCCAGTGCCGATCTCTAACACACGATTTGTGGTGGTGACGCGGCTGGCTTGAGCCATGAGGGCGACAACGTACGGCTGGGAGATTGTCTGGCCCTCACCGATAGGAAGCGGGCGATCGTCGTATGCGAAGTTGGTGACATCTGGAGGAACGAACTGTTCCCGCGGCACCGAACTCATGGCCGCGAGCACCCCTGCGTCGGTTATGCCTCGGCGCCGAAGATCGGACTTGGCCATCTCGGCTCGTTGCGATGTGAACCGGCCCTCTTCGCCTCTGTAGTTGCTCACACTAAGAGGCCGAGCCGGTAGGCGAGGCCCCACTAGTCCGAGCAGCCCGAGCGGCCCGATGAGCGCAGCGAATCAAGAGCGGAAGGTAGTCCCGGACAAACACCCGATGGGCCTACCGGCTCGGCCTGGACTTCGCGCCTTGGTCGGGCTTTCGCCAAACCGACACGTGCGATTGTGATTCGCTGGTAAATGGCGACCGGTCCCAATCGGCCCAGCGTTCCTCGAGGGTCATTCCGGCGAGCTCAGCCATAAGGTCGAGCTCCGATGGCCAGACGAAACGAAAGGCTGGCGAATTCGTACGTACTTGGTTTCCGTCGATGTGGTAGTGGTGCGAGATCGAGATCTGGTTGGCGAGATCTATGTACTCCTCGAAGCCGAGGTGGTGCGCCGACACGTCGAACGGCACGATTGTTTCGCCTGGGGAGAGTCGGTGGAGCTGAGGAATCCCGTTCTCGACGACGAAACAGCCGCCGGGCCCTAGATGTGCGGCGGCGTTTCGAAAACACGCAACCTGTTGGCGTTGAGTCCGCAGGTTCGTGATCGTGTTGTACACGAGGTACACAACTTCGGCATCGTCACAAACCTTGGTCTCGGTCATGTCTCCGACCGTTAGGGAAACAAGTTCGGCTCCGGCCTTGTTTCGTAGTTCGGCGAGCATTGGCTCTGAGAAGTCGATTCCGTGGACTGCGATTCCAGACGCAGCCAAAGACAATGCAATGCGTCCGGTGCCCACCGCAAACTCAACCGCGGCCCCGTCACGGGCCAGACCCGACAAAAAGCCCACGGTCGCGTCAATCGTTTCGGCGCTGAATCGCTCGTGAGTCGGATCATCGTAGACCGCCGCTATTGCGGGGTTGAGGTGTGGATCAGGTTTGGCGAGATAGTCAGATGCGGGCACGGTGAGAGTCTCGCACGAACGTCTGACCTCGGGGTGGAGCGGCAGGGTGGAGTTGCCAGATTCGGTCCGACTAGAACTTTCCGTTGTTGTTGTTCCACTCGTTTCGAGGCGGGATGGCATCGACGGTGTTCCAGTGCTCGACGATCTTTCCGTTGTCGAGCCGGTACAGGTCGTAGAACGAACTGTGGACCCCGCCAAGAGTGCCCTCGCACATGCTCAACGCAAAGTTCCCTTCTGCCAGTACTCGATGGATCGTCTTGTAGCTCTGAGCTGATGCCTCGACCCCCAGTCTGGTCAGCGCCGCCAGCAGATGCTCAAATCCGTCTTCCATCTCGGGGTTGTGTTCGGTATAGCTGTGTGGATCGACGTAGCTGCCAAGTTTCGTAAGTTGGCGATCGATCAAGATGTCGTCGACGAAGGCCCGGACTGTCTGGCGATTGGATTCGGTTCGATCTAGGTCGGTGGCGTCGGTCGGCCCGTCTGTCATTGAATTGCCGGACTGGTTTGGCCCTCGTCTTGGCTGAATGTTGTCCCAGTGCTCAACGGCCTGGCCGTTCTCGAATCGGAACACTTCGAAGCCGACGTTCTCATCAGCGAAGTCGTATTCGGTGTGAGCAAAGACAAAGTCGCCGTCCTCGAATGCTCGGACGATCTCGACTCGAGGATTCGTCTTCGACAATCGCAGAAACAGATCGGCAAGTCCCTCGCTACCTTCGTCGGTGTGAGGGTTGTGCTGCACGTACTTGGCTTCGTTAACGACCGCTACAGCCCCGACCTCGCCGGTTTCGATGCTCTTGAGCAGCGCGCGGATCAGGTCCTTGTTGTTGATTGTCACAGGTAACGACTCCTTCTTGGGCTGGTTGCCCCGTAGGGGCTCAACGGTAGGAACCGCTGGGTGTTTGTCCGGGACTACCCGCCGCTCTTGATTCGCTGTGCTCATCGGGCCGCTCGGGCCAC
>JAADHX010000305.1 GCA_013151655.1 Actinomycetota bacterium | reverse complement strand
GTGAGCGCAGCCTGAGTGAGTCCGAAACCGGTATCACAAAATCGAGACGTCACCTAAGGAACGCAATGATCTTCAACGACGACCAACGGCTCCGTGATGTCATCGGCCTCGAGATCGGCGATGGCACCGCTGAAATCATGAAGGCGATCGCCGCCCGTGACCTCTTCGGAGTGTCAACCCATCGGTAACCACGCTGAACAACACCAACCGACCTCACGGCGTCGCCCGCCTCGTACCGACAACTCCACCGAACCCCCGGCCAAGGCGGGTCAATCATCAACTTCCCCAAACCCGAACACACGACAGATTGAGGAAATGATCCAATGAAGTCACACCAGAACCGGAACGTTCTTCTGCCAGATGAACGGGTCGCAGAGATGACCGCCACAGGTGCGTGGGGTAACGAGACTATCTGCGACTACTTCGATCGATGGTCGAGATCCTGTCCAGACCGAACCGCCGTTGTTTCTGTCAATTCGGAAACAGGGGAGCGTCAAAGCATGAGCTTTGGCGAACTCGGTGAACTGTCAGAACGCATTGCAGTTGACCTGCTGAACAGAGGGGTGAGGCTGGGTGACATCGTCGCCGCGCAGCTTCCGAACACTTATGAGATTCTGGCGATCACCCTCGCCTGTGCCCGTGTCGGTGCGGTTGTCAATCCGCTGATGCCGATCCTTCGAGAACGGCAGTTGACCTACATCTTCACGTTGACCGAGGCCAAGGTTTTCTATGTCCCGGACAGGTTCAGGGGATTTGACTTCAGATCATTGGCGAACGTGGTACGCAATCGAGTTCCGACCATCCAGCATGTCATCGTTCTTGGAGAGAACGGATTCGAATTCGAAGATGAGAAGCGAACGGCAGTGGAACACGCAGAGGTGAACCCAAACGAACTCTTCCAGATCATGTTCACTTCCGGTACCACGGGAGAGCCGAAGGGAGTGATGCACACCGCCAATACGCTGTTGGCGAATGTAACTCAGCTTGCAGACCGTTTTGAAATCACCCAAGACGACGTAGTGCTTTGTCCAACGCCCACTGCTCATCAGTTGGGATTCCTGTTTGGAGTTCTGCTGCCCTGTATGACAGGCGCAAAGGTTGTATTTCTTGATAATTGGGTGACCGGGAAGGCGGCCGACCTCCTCGAGGAGGAGTCCGTTACCCTCTGCATGGGTGCCACTCCGCTCTTGATGGACATCAGTTCTTTCGCGGATATCGAGCGACGAGATCTGAGCTCGTTTCGCCTGTTCGTGTCGGGGGGCGCACCGATTCCTTCGGCTCTGGTGTCTCAAGCAATGGAAAAACTGCGCGCCAAGATTGTTTCGGTATGGGGAATGACGGAGGTATTGGCGGTTACGACCGTGAAGCTTGACGATACGAACGAGCTTGCCGCCAGCACCGATGGTGTCGCTATGCCGCATACGGCAGTGCAGATCATCGACAGTGATCGTCGGCCTGTGCCGTCCGGGACTGAGGGTGTTCTCGAAACTCGTGGGGCCACACTTTGCGTTGGCTATTTGAAGAGACCGGCCTTGTTCGAACTACGGGACGGCTGGTTCGATACCGGTGACTTGGCTCGCATGGACGACAACGGCTATATCCGCATCACCGGTCGAAGCAAGGACATCATTATTCGCGGTGGCGAGAATATTTCGGTTGTGGAAATCGAAGGATTGCTGTTCAAGCATCCCCGCATTGCGGCAGTCGCGATTGTGGCGATGCCAGATCCGCGGCTGGGTGAGAGGGCTTGCGCTTTCGTACGCCTGGTCGATGATGCGACGTTGGCACTCGAAGAGATTCAGGAGTTCTTGCTGGATCAGGGCGTGGCCAAGGTCTATATACCTGAGCGCCTCGAAGTCATCGATGAAATGCCGCTCACGCCCACCGGCAAGGTACAGAAATTCACGCTGCGAGACATCGCTCAGTCCTTTGCCGCTGAGTAGCAGGGTCTGATGCTTGCGACGAAACCACTTGAACGAAGGACAGGACGCTGACCATGAGTGAGACAACGATGAGCGCTCACCATGCGCTCGCCACCCGGCGCTCCGTTCGTCGGTTTGTCGATCGTCCGGTGCCGGAGGATTCCTTGCACCGAGTCCTCCGCGGCGCCGCCCAGTCCCCCAGCGGTCACAACATTCAACCGTGGAAGGTGTATGTGGTGACGGGTCTCACCAAGCAGAAGGTGACAGATTCGATCCTGGACGCCGTAGCCAACGATCCGGAAGAGATGCATCAGCCGGAGTTCGAATACTATCCCTCCGAATGGTTCGAGCCGTATTTAGGGCGCCGCAGAGACGTCGGATCGAGGCTGTATCAGTGCCTGGGCATTGCGCGTGATGATCACGAAGCAAGGGCTCGGCAGATGAACGAGAACTTTCGCTTCTTCGGAGCTCCCTTGGGCATGTTCATCACCTTCGATAGGCGCCTCGCGACCGGTACCTTCATGGACATCGGCATGTTTCTGCAGAGCATTTTCATCGGCGCGCGAGCGGAGGGTCTCGACACATGTGGACAGGCCATCTTCACCTGGTATCACAGTCTGATTCGCCAGCATGTTCCGATGGATGACAATGAGTTGCTCGCGTGTGGGCTGTCGCTTGGGTTCGCGGACCCGGACGCACCAGAGAACCGACTGATCGCGAGCAAGCTCGCCGTTGAGTCCTTCACGACATTCCTGGACTAGATCCGTTCCACCCGTCGCTCGGAGTTTCGCTGCGTCGGGCTGGATCCCCCAAAGGTCCAAAGTCGGCGAGTGCAGTGACTAGTACCGAAGCGTCGGCGACCAGCAACACGCAGTCACTCGGAGGCGTCGCGGTCGCGCCGGATTATCTCAGCGACTTCTGCGGGCGTGAAGGTGCTTTTCTGTGACGAAGGCTCATCACGCACGGCAAAGAACTCTCCGAGCGGGTTCCGATCTTCAGTCGGTTCATCAAGACGCTCGCGCACAACATGAGTGTAGTTACATGTGCGACAGCTGTCGACCTCTCGCGGAGACGCGGGGTGCTAAGCGCCGGGATTTGGAGCGGATGACGGGAATCGGACCCGCGTATTCAGCTTGGGAAGCGAAGCATGGTTGATTTTCGGCAGGTCCACACGCTGGGGCAACGCACTTTGATCAGGGCAGTCGCTGTTTGCGGACCGACCTTCGATGACCCCAGTTGTCCGCTGGTTCCCTCTGTGCGTGGCACGCCTGTGGCACGCGGCTGCGGTCGACTGAGGTGTTCGTCGTTGTCGACCGCGTCGCCAAGTGTGCGCGTTGATGGGCTAGTACCGAAATCGTTCGATGGTGTCTGGAATGTAGTGGCGCAAGATCTTGAGGAGTTCGGCTGATGAAGTCGTCGAGCGTCATGGCAATGATGCCGTGGGGCGCGCACGCGGGCGGTGTGAAGTGTCGAAGGTTCTCGGTCAAGATGACCTCTGCCCCGACGGTCACAGCGGTAGCGAGAACGTGACGATCTCCGATGTCGTTGCTCATCACAGCGACGAGGGTGTCTGTGGGCGCGGGAACCATGGCGCCGTCCAGCGCCCGGTTCAGCAGTTCGAAGCGCCGAACGATGTCGGCCTGGTTGAGGTTTCGGGTCGGTTGGCCGTGATATTCCGGATTGTTTCGTCGAGGAACGCCTAGGTCCAGTGCGGGCGGTAGACGCCGTGGATTGCGAGTGTGATGAGGAGGTCCGTCACAACGATTCCGTAGAGAACGTTGGCGTCGAGTACCGCTACCGGCCGAGTCACGGCTGCGTCCAAGGGAGCAGGGACGTGTGTCGACGGCAGTCGATCGGGCTCAGTTGCGTTGATCGGTCGCTGTACGATCAGGAACTTCAAGCGGTGCTTGGCGCTGATGGTCTCCGACGCCGAACCCCTCGACTGCGTAGGAGTCGTCGGTATTGATGGATCGGTTCCGCTGCATACTCCGGACCATCTGCAGATTGGGTGTTATGTAGTAGTACATCGTCACATCATCTCGTCCACGCGGAGGACCCAATTGCATAGTCCAACTTTGAGCCAGGTCAACCCATCGTTCAAGACCGCCTGCCTGTGAGGTCAACACACCGGCGTCATCACCTGGTTGCAATCTCTGTCGTGGTCGCGCTCGTTGCCGCAGCGTGTTCGTCCGGTGGAGGCGATAACGCGAGCGTCGAATCGACGGTGGAGGCGCCACCCGCTGTCGGCGAGAGCCTTTTCGCGATGGCCTCGCTTGATTCGACTGATGTTGAACCGCTCGATCGTGTCGGCGTCACCGGCGTTGACGGGTCTGTCTCAATGGTCGCGGCCTACCCGCTCGGTGATGACACCTGGGGCTCTACCCGCCTTCTCACCGATGACGACGGATTGTTCTTCCTCGCTCCGCCGAACGTCGCCGAGCCTGTGAATGGAGGCGAGGTCGAGATCTTGTTGACCGACGGGGAAGTACTCAGCTCGCCCCTGACCCTGAACGTCATGCCTCTCAGTGAGTACGCAGGCGGCTTCGAGCAGGAGATAGCAGCACTGATCGAAGTTGTCGATGAGGACGCAGCGCTCTACGGCAGCAGCTGGGATGAACTGGCGGGCTCGGCGCTCGACGAGCTTCCCAAAAAGCTGACCGCGCTGAAGGTTGTCCAGATGCTGATCGACGATGGCGACGGCGGAGGTGCTGTCGGTTCGTACGCCTCGCTTGATCCGGAAGCAGCGGCCATCGCGGATGCCCTGATCGTCAAGATCGCGCTGACAGAGCCGATCGAGCTCGACCTGCTCGACCTGCCCGGCGACGGCCTTCTGTCGGAGGGAGCAGAACCGGATGGGTTCGCTAGCCAACTCGCTCCCGCCGCGAGTCAGGCTGGACCGGCTGGCTTCCTGTCTGTCGCTGCAGCTCCCGCACCTGGAGGAGCAGACTGCATCCCGTTCCCGTTCGAGCCGACCGTCGATGTGGCCCGGCTGTCTGACCTGATGCTCAAATCGAAGATTGGCGAGATCGCCACCGACACGAACGGGCTCGCTGGCAAGTATCTCGTGGCAGCCGAGTTGGCGTTCGGAGTGTCAGCGACGCTTGAGGCGCTTGGATCGGCCGGAAAGTCGAAAATTGCCGCGACGATTCTGCAGGGGGTGGCGGCCCGCAAGATGCTGTATGCGATGCACGCTGGGCTCATGCCTTCGTTCTTCTCCAATATCAACCCCGAGCTCGGCGAGACGCGGCATGAAGAGGATCGGGAGGCGCTCGGCCGCTGGACCAAGGTCTGGGTGACGGCCAATTCGAAGGGTTACTCGCTTGACGGTGACCTCGTCGGGGCTCTCATCGACGGTGCCGGCGGGGAGTTGATCGGCAACGCTGGGCTACGAAAGGGCTCGCTGATCGAGCTCGAGGCTGGTGCTGTCACTGGCGAGGTCAAGACCGCTGTCAATGACGTGCTCGGCAAGACAAGCGTGATCTCGTTCTGTCCGAACACGTGGCGGGTCGATATCGCCGGTGACGAGTGGAGCTGGGTACGGCCAATCCAGGCACTGTTCACCGTCGACGGTGCCGCCATGACATTCCAGAACGAGAAGGAAGTTGGCACCGACGCTCTCAGGTTCTCTCCGCGGCCCAACCGGTTCGGAGGTGCCTACATCGTCGGTGATGTCCCGATCTCCACCGAAGAGATCGTCGTTCGCACCGGGCAGAACATTCTGTCGGTGACCCAACCCGGCTTGCCGTTACCCGTGACGGTCGACCTCCGATGGGCCGAAACCAAGACCCTCGAGTGGAAGACCGATAAAGGCGAGTGGGCTGATGGCCTCGGGAACGAGAACGACGGACCGGGCACCCGTGTGTTGACGACCCCAACCGACCCCGACGACTATCCGTTCGACATCGAGATCGAGTCGACCACGAAGACGGGCCTGCGTAGCAAACCAGGCGTGCCCCGCCGGTACGATTTCGTGGAGGTACACCTGGCGCCGATCATCGTGTTGCCCAACCCCGGATCCGTGTTCGTTCGCAAAGAACTCCCGTTCACGGCGACCGATCGTGACGGGAACCCGGTTGACATGATCTGGACCGCAACGGGGGGCTCGATCGAGGGGGCGGGCGACGGTGCAGCGGTATACACCGCTGGCAGTGATGTCGGAACCTACGAGGTAACAGCGACGCTTCCAGACAACCCGGCAGTGTTCGTGACGGTCACTGTTGAGGTCGTCGAGGCAGATTGTCTCGTTGGGCAATGGCGGCTCCGCGAGCAAGACTTCCTCAACCAGATCGCGGCGCTCGGCGGCGTTGGCACCATGACGCATGTGGGAGGTCAGTACCTGATCACCCTCGAAGAAGATGGCAGCTATGTCGGCCAGCGAGCAGCGTGGAGTTTCTCCATGACGCTGCCAGAAGGAACCGTCGAAATCTTGATCGACAGCATCGAGGGTGGTACCTGGATCGTCGACGCTGCTGGTGAGCGACTCTCCGTGAACGAGACTTCATCGTCGGCCACGGTGTCAATGACGCTTGGTGGTTTTTCGGTTCCCAACCAGCAGTTCAACTCTCCGGGGTTTGGTGGTGAGGGCACCTACGAATGCAGCGACGACGTGATGACAACAACCTTCAACGAGGGAGGAATTTCGGTCGTCTCAATCCTCGACCGAATCGGGTGAGGGCTGCTCGCCGACGAGTAACCGCCCACGTTGTTCGAGTGACATTGGCCGGTCGCGTGCAGGCTCGAAGACGTCGATCTTGCGACCTGGGCGGAGGCGACGCCCATCGCTCATTTGAGCTTGCAGTTTCAGCTTTTCGACAATCAGAAAGCTGAGAACGATCGCACTGACTGCAGGTCACCTACCAGGGGAAATGGAGCGGATGAGGAGAATCGAACTCCCGTATTCAGCTTGGGAAGCACTTCGAGGGCGATTGCGTTGTCCCTGGTAGATGGATATATGTCCAGGTCAGACGTTGTTTTGACAGGTGCGGTGTTGCTCGCTGTTGTGCATAGGACAACTGTGTTCAGCGTTGTTCTAGGCACGAATTAGGCACGCTGATCAACCTGTCCGTCGTTCACCTGTACTTCAGCGGTTGGCATAGCTCGGCGACGCGTTGAGGTATCGCGTTGCGAACGTTACGCCGCACTTCTGATCACTATCTCTGCAACTGTTCTGGCGGCAGTGATCGAGTATCCGGGTGGGTTTCCTTGGACGAGTGCATCAAGGTCGTGCAGGAACCCCTCATCGTTGAGCTTGTTCGTGAGGTTGACGAGCGCTCGTTCGGCGGTCCAACCGTCGGGCCGGTAGGGAGCAAAGCAGTCCACGACTTCGCTGAGGGTGGCGCCGCCGTGTTCGAAGGCGAGCCAGAGGTCGAACAGGTCGCGCCCTTTGCGTCTTTGGAACAACGCTCGGATCTTCGTGGCTGTCATTTCTTCGATAGTGAAGGTGGGAACCACGGCGTTCCCTGTGAACCAGGGGCTCTCGACGGCGAAGCGGCGAGTCACTGTTGGTCGAGCTGGTGATCGTTCGAAAGTGTTCATCTCAATCTTGATCTGCAGTCGGCTCCCATTGACGAGGGTGGACCGCAATCGGACCTTCGGATGCCGCCCAATCTGGGTAGCGATGTCAGTAAAACCGACCGCCGTCGCGACCTCGCGGATCGCGTCGAAGACACCCCCGATGCCTGACGCGGTCCGGCGTACGTAGTCGAGGTCTTCGCTGTAGCGCCACGGCCGGTCGAGCCAGAGTTTGTGGAAACAGGTGCCACCACGAAAGACGAGTTCGGAACCGAGCAGAGGGTGGCGCGCGATCTCGACGATGAGCCGGGACAAGACCAGATCCTGCTCGACCTGGCCGGCCTCGCTCCAGGGCACAACCTGCCGCCAGTGCGCGAGTTCCGCCTGGGAGATCATAAGTCCGGCTCAATTTCGGTGTTCGCGATGACGCTCCATCGGCCATCTCGTTCTCCGTGACGGTCGCGATGGGCGGTTAGGAGTACCGGTTCAGCGTCGATGATCGAACTACGGAGTTCTTCGAGGTCCACCGACTTGCGGATGAATGAACCCATTGCATCGATCAGGTAACCGGCCCGCTGAGCAACCGAAGTCGGGTAGGTGCGAGCCTGAGTGGCTAGTTCATGTGGATTGACGTTGTCGTCCTCTAAGAGTTGACCGATGACAGTGGCAACGTTCGACAAGCCGCCTCCGTGGCGCGGAGACTCGACGAGGTCAAGCAAGGTGACTTCTGGAGTCGAGACCTTGATCCGACCGGTTGGCACGAGGTGCTCGATGACAGCTCGTCGGGGCACTTCGGACCGGCGGATGAACCGCACCCGAGCCTTGCCGATCTCGCGGTTGCGGAGCACGGCTGGGGTTGCTACCTGAAACACCATTGCGGCCTGGTGCGATGCGCCGTGCACAGCGGCGGCGGTGAGAAAGCCGACGTAGTACGGATGGTCGAGGAACCTCATCAACGGGTCGATGAAGTGAGCGGGCGGTGGGGCGCCGGCAGAGCGGAACTCAGGTGGTACCGGAACCCACGCTCCACGCGTAACCGACACGATCTCGTTTGACTCGCGAGGTCGTCGAAGACTCTGACGAACACTCGCAGGAACCACACCCACAAGCTCTCCGACCTCCTCAGTCGTGACGAAGTGTCGGCCGCGTGCCATCAACCAATCAGGCAGATCGGAGGGACGGACACCAACCTTCACGCCTCTAAGTTATCAAAAGAGTGCAAAATGCACACTTTGGATCACATATATCTGGAACTCTCGATCGATCGGTCGAACGGCTCTTCATCAAGCGGAACTGGCTCTTCGCAACAGTTCCCCCATCACCGCTCATTCCAGTCAAGTTGTCGGCCAACTCGTCTTGATCGAAGCGTCGGTCACCCGCATGATTGGTGCCGGTTCTTTCGCTGCTGAAAAGGTTCCCGGGATGAACGCTATGCGTGATGGCTCACAGGCTTGTGGCAGGGCAGCGGTTGTCGGCTCGACCCTGCTCAACGGCGGCGAGACCCACGGCGACACTCAGCGCATCTGAGCGGAACTCATCGATGCGATCAGCGGGTGAGCAGCAGGTCGGCGATGGCCTGCATCGCCATCTGGATGTCGGCGACGTCGAGGCTGTCCGGTGCACTGAACACGAAGACTTGTCCACTGTCGCCGCGCACGACCACGCTTCGCTCGAAGCTCCCGTCGAGCACGTAGCCACGGCCGTCGTCCAGGAGTACGCCGTTGGCGCTCTTGGTCTCGTCGTCCTGAAAGACAGCCAGCAGGGTGTTGATGGCTTCGTCGGCCTGCGATCCGGAGTACGCCTGGAAGGTCCCAACAGCGTCGCTCGCATAGATGTGCTGACACTGCTGACCTGATCCGCTGATCTCGGGGGCCGTGCCCAGGATCGATCCGATTTCATCGGCGGTCAGGACCTGGTCGCAGTCGCTCGCTGCCCCGCCGTCTCCACTTGCGGCGTCGCCTGCGCCTGCTTCGGCCTCGTCGGCCGCGGGTTCGTCCGCGGTGGTCTCTTCGGGAGCCGCAGCCGTCGTGTCGGGGGCGACCTCGGTAGACGGCGGATCGGGTGTTGGGGACGAGCCTTCGTCGGCTCCCCCGCAGGCAGCCAGGGTGAGCGCTGCAGCGATCGCGATCGGGAGCATGGCCATACGGTTGATCATCACCAGGAGCGTACTTGGTTCGATCTATCGCCTGACCGAACAAGACACAGTCTCGTGCCACCCTTCATCGCGCTCACCGGAGCGTTCGGTCGCGGCGAAGTCGACCAGGCACCCCATCACGACGTCATCGAACAGGACCGAGTTCTGTCGCCGACCTACGGGCAACGAATCCGAAGGGTCAACCCGCAAGCGGCACAACCATCCTCACTTCTTTCTCACACCGAGGGGATCAGAACTGGCTCGCCGAATAGGAGTGGCGGAGGACCAACGTCCGGCGCTGGCAAACGCACACCTGCCAGCCTGTTGTTGCCTGCGGACGTCGAGCTCAGGAACTGGGAGCGGATCGATGAGGGAACCGCCGCCGAGACCCACCTGTAACGAACCTCCGTCAGTTCTATATGTAGGGATGACGTGTC
>JAADHX010000303.1 GCA_013151655.1 Actinomycetota bacterium | reverse complement strand
GCGAACAGCGAAGCCGCCAAGTTGGCCATCATGGCCTTTTGGTGAGATGCGGATCCGCCTAGCCGGCGGCCCTTCGTTGGAGTGGGCATGTCAGCTCCTAGGCCGGTGGGGCGGTGGCGGACATTCCGCGCAGCGCCAGGCCTCGTTCGTCGAGCTTGACGATGACTTCATCGAGCGACTTCTGGCCAAAGTTGGTAATGGACAACAGATCGTCTGGGCTCTTGGTGAGCAACTCACCAATGCTGTTGACCTGGACTCGCTTGAGGCAGTTGCGGGGCCGCTCAGAGAGATCGAGATCTTCGATTGGGAGATCGAGATCCGGGGAGCCGCCAACGGCAGCAGGAAGTTCGCCAACCTCAAGGCCAAGCTCCTCATCGCTCAGCTCGGCAATTAGGCCAGCCAAGGTTTCGAGGGTTCCGGCGGCCGAAGCGAGAGCATCGCGAGGCGACATTGAACCATCGGTCTCGATGTCGAGAACTAATCGGTCGAAGTTCGTGCTCTGCTCGACACGAGTGGGCTCGACCTCAAGTGCAACGCGGCGGACCGGAGAAAAGATTGCGTCGACCGGAACAACACCAATGACACTGCTTGTGACAGCCGTGGTCGAGTTCAGGTACCCACGGCCTTGTTCGATGGTTAGGTCGACGGCAAGTCGGCCCTTGTCGTTGAGGGTAGCGATCCGCTGTTCGGGGTTGACGCACTCAATGTCGGCAGACAGTTGAATGTCGCCAGCCACGATGTCACCAGGACCGCGGGCGTCGAGGCGAACCGACACTGGCTCCTGCGATTCGGACGAAAAGACAATGTCTTTGAAGTTGAGGATGATGTCGGTGACATCATCGACAACACCAGCAATGGTGTCGAACTCGTGAAGAGCATCGTCGAAATTGACTTGGGTTATGGCCGCGCCCGGGATCGCAGACAACAACGTTCGGCGCAATGAATTGCCAAGCGTGTATCCGAAACCCGGTTCGAGCGGGCCTATGGCGAACTTCTGACGGTTGTTGTCCTCGTCGCCGAGGGGTTCCACCGTGGGCCGCTGCATGGTGAGCATCTAGGGCTGACTCCTGAATAGCTAACTTCGTTGAATTACTTGCTGTACAGCTCAACTATGAGCTGTTCGCGAACGGGCATATCAATCTGATCACGCGATGGGGTCTCGCGGACGGTTACCTGCTGGCCACCATCGCTGGCTTCGAGCCAACCTGGAACCGCACGATCGAGGACGTCGAGGTTCCAACGAATTGTGACCATATCACGCGACTTGTCGCGGAGTTCGATCACATCGCCTGGACGTACTCGGTAGCTGGGAATGTCGACGCGGCTACCGTTCACGTTTATGTGACCGTGGCCGACGAACTGGCGAGCCTGCGGGCGGGTGGCAGCCCAGCCGGCTCGGTACACGAGGTTGTCGAGACGGCGCTCAAGCAGCTCAAGCAGAATGTGGCCAGTCACACCCTTTTGACGACTGGCCTCGGCGTAGATGTTGCGGAACTGTCGTTCGTTCATGCCGTAGGAGAAGCGAGCCTTCTGTTTCTCCTGCAACTGCACCAAGTACTCAGAGTTGTTGTTGCGACGACGCGTGCGGCCGTGATCGCCAGGAGGGTACGGACGGCGGTCGAGAGCTTTCGTCTCGCCTGCGGTTCCCCAGATATTTGTGCCGAGGCGACGAGATACGCGTGCCTTCGGTCCGGTGTAGCGCGCCATTGTCAGACCCTCCGACGCTTCGGCGGCCGACAGCCGTTGTGGGGAACCGGCGTTACGTCTTTGATACCAGTGATTTCGATTCCAATGTTCTGGATCGAGCGGATAGCGGTTTCGCGTCCGGACCCCGGACCCTTGACTTCGATGTCGACCTTGCGAACGCCGTGTTCCATAGCGCGGCGGGCGGCCTGTTCTGCTGCTTGCTGCGCAGCGTAGGGAGTCGACTTACGCGAACCCTTGAAGCCGACGTTTCCCGCCGATGCCCAAGACAAGGTGTTGCCCTGGAGGTCGGTAAACGTGATGATTGTGTTGTTGAACGAGCTCTTGATGTGAGCAACGCCGTGCGACACATTTTTGCGCTCACGACGACGAGGGCGACGGCCCCCGGCTGCTGGCTTTGCCATTGATCTAACCGGTCCTTATCTCCGCGGTGTTACCGCGGAACCTTCTTCTTGCCAGCAACGGTCTTCTTTGGACCCTTACGAGTTCGAGCATTGGTGTGGGTGCGCTGCCCGCGTACTGGGAGGCCACGACGGTGGCGGAGTCCTTGGTAGCAGCCGATTTCCATCTTGCGCTTGATGTCTTGAGAAACATCGCGCCGTAGGTCGCCTTCGATCTTGTAGCTGGCCTCGAGGCAAACTCTGATCTTGTTGACCTCGTCGTCGGTGAGATCACGAACGCGAGTGTTGGGGTTGATACCCGTCTCTTCGCAGATCTCTTGTGAGCGCGAACGACCAACGCCATACAAGTACGTAAGCGAAATCTCGACCCGCTTCTCGCGGGGAATGTCAATACCGGCAATTCGTGCCATTGCGTGTTTCTCCCTAGCCCTGGCGCTGCTTGTGGCGCGGATTGCTGCAAATGACCTGAACTCGGCCACGTCGCCGAACTACACGGCACTTGTCGCAAATGCGCTTTACGCTGGTTTGAACCTTCATTGAAATCCTTGTGTCCGGCGAAGCCGGCATTCGGCGACAGGTTGTCGCCATGACTGTTCTGCTTAGACAAGCCTCTGCTTGAACGAGCCGAATGATTAGTAGGGGAAGCCGACGGACCTACTTGTAACGGTAGGTAATTCGGCCCCGGCTCAGGTCGTACGGTGTGAGTTCGACTTGAACGCGGTCTCCGGGCAGGATTCGGATGTAGTGCATCCTCATCTTCCCGCTGATATGGGCCAACACACTGTGGCCGTTGTCCAGCTCCACTTTGAACATGGCACCGGGTAGGGGATCTACAACTTTCCCCTCAAGAACGATTACGTCATCTTTTGCTTTTGGCAGTGTCTTGATCTCCTGATCGGTGACCTACAACCTCGTCCCAAGACGAATAGCAGGCCAACTAAATTGCAGTCGTTGTTTCTAGAGGTAGGCCGTCGCGCCGAACGACTGCGTATCAGAGTCGGGCTCTGACAAGTGCGCTCACGGCCAGCGGATCATCATAGCGGCCAGTGGGCCGCTAGCCAACTGGCAATTTAGGCCAGGTAGGCGTCTATCACCTCCGCCACGCGGCCTTCGACGGTGTCTTCGGCTGCATGGCCGTCAATTGTCGCAACGCGCTCGGCATAATGCGACAGCAGTGGTTTGGTCTGTTCTTCGTAAAGATCGAGACGCCGGCGAATCGCGTCTTCGGTGTCGTCTGGTCGTTTTCGGGCAAGCATTCGTTCTATAACGACTTCGTCAGGCACCTCGATGGTCAGGGCCATATCGATACCACCGGGAGCCAAGGTGGTATCTAGCCACGTGGCTTGGGCCGCGGTGCGGGGAAACCCATCGAGAAGGAAACCGCCTTGGGCGTCGTCGGCCGACAACCGCTCGGTCACGATCGACATCATCAGGTCGTCTGGTACGAGATCGCCAGCATCCATGATGGCCTTGGCTCGGATACCAAGCTCGTTTCCTTCGACAACGGCGGCCCTCAGCATGTCGCCAGTGGAGATGTGAGGGATTCCGTATCGAGAAGAGATCCGAATCGATTGTGTGCCTTTACCAGCCCCCTGCCGGCCAAGAATGATAAGGCGCAACGTCACTTCAGGAAGCCTTCGTAGTTCCGCATCATGAGCTGGCTATCAACCTGCTTCATAGTTTCGAGGGCTACCCCAGCGGCTATAAGGATCGACACGCCTCCGAAGGAGATCGCGGCGCCGCCACCACCACCAATGCCGGTGGCCGTGCCGAGGTCGGGGGCTGTAATGGCAATCAGCACCGTAGGCACCAGGGCAACCGCGGCAATGAACAACGCTCCGGGAAGAGTGATGCGAGATAGGACCTTGCCAAGATATCGCTCGGTCTGGGGACCTGGCCTAATACCTGGGATGAACCCACCTTGTTTGCGGATGTTGTCGGCCTGTTTGACTGGGTCGAAGGTGATTGCCGTGTAGAAGTAGGCAAAGCCAATGATCATCGTTCCGAACACGACGATATAGACGATGTTCGACGGTTGGGTCAGGTAGTCGTTGACGATGGTCTGGAACCAGGCCCACGGGAAAATGCTGGCCATCAGAACCGGAAGATAGAGCACCGAGCTGGCAAAGATAATCGGGATGACGCCCGACTGATTTACCTTAAGTGGGATGTAGGTGCTTTGACCGCCATACATCCGCCGCCCCATCTGACGTTTGGCGAACTGAACCGGAATTCTGCGCTGGCCCTGCTCGATGAAGATGATGGCCACCATGAGGCCTATGGCGACAACGATTGCTACGCCCAGGTAGAGGTTGCCCTCGGTGGCACGCAGCCGGGCTCCGTCGAACGGGATCGCCGATACAACCGAGGCGAATATGAGCAGTGACATCCCGTTGCCGACGCCACGTTGGCTGATGAGCTCGCCCATCCACATGAGCAAAGCTGTGCCGGCCGTGAGCGAGAGAATCACCAGAACAACTCTAGGTACGGTGAAATCCGGGATGACGATTATCCCGGCAGTGTTACCGAGCGCACTACCACCGCCGTTGCCAAACACGAACGTGATACCAGTTGCCTGAAGGAACGCTATTACGAGAGTGAGGTATCGGGTGTATTGGGTGATCTTGCGTTGACCTGTGGCGCCTTGTTGTTGAAGTTCTTCGAGCTTTGGGATAGCCACGGTGAGAATCTGCATGATGATCGACGCCGTGATGTACGGCATGATGCCCAATGCGAAGATGGCGAAGTTCGTTAGTGCACCCCCCGAAAACAAGTTGAGGATGCCAAGCACGCCACCGGTTTGTTCGGCCGAGTCTCGCAGCTGAAGCACGGCATCGAAGTCGATTCCGGGGACAGGAATCTGTGAGCCGACCCTGTACAGGGCAAGGATGGTGATGGTGAACAGAATCTTCACACGAAGATCTGGCACCTTGAAGATATTGCTCAGACTCGACAGCACTCAAGACTCCAGTTCGAACGATTCTGGCAGACCGGTTTTCCGGCCCGCTATCAGCGGTTTGTGTGCTGATTTCCCTTGGCTGGCGGACGTGGTCCGCCGAATGGCTTAGGCAGGACTTCTACGGTACCGCCCACGGCCGTGATCGCCGCTTCAGCCGATGCCGAGAACCCATGAGCCTTAACATTGACGGCGCTAGACAACTCGCCTCGGCCAAGGACTTTGACTAGCGAGTTCTTGCCAATGAGACCGCGGTCGCGGAGGGCGTCTGGCGTTACTTCGTCTAGTTCGAGTTCGGCCAATGTGTCGAGGTTGATGGCCTGGTACTCGACGCGGAATGGGTTAGTGAAACCCTTCAGCTTCGGAAGCCTACGTTGAAGCGGCTGTTGTCCGCCTTCGTACCAGATCGGGACCTTGCTACGGGCCTTGGTTCCCTTGGTGCCGCGGCCGGCAGTCTTGCCACCTTTGCCACCAATGCCGCGCCCGACGCGCTTGCGTGACTTCTTGGAACCCTCAGCGGGTTGAAGATCGTGTGGTTTGAGCATCTCAGGCTCCCTCTACAGGCTCGACCCGGATGAGGTGAGCCACCTTGCGAATCATGCCCTGAATCTCGGGACGATCCGGCAGTGTGTTCGACTTTCCAATACGGCCAAGACCAAGAGCCCGAAGCGTGCCGCGGTGAACCGGCTTGTTACCAATAGCGGATCGGATCTGAGTGACGACGAGATCGCTCACGACTTAACTCCGTCGGCGACTCGCTGAGACTTTCGCTCGCGCTGGGTTTCGTTGTAGGCCCTAAGAAGTCCCTTAGGGATACACTCCTCGGGAGACAAGCCGCGAAGAGCAGCAATCTCGTCGGGACGCTTCAGATTGCGTAGCCCCGAAATTGTGGCCTTGGCCACGTTGATGTGGTTCGAAGAACCGAGCGACTTCGCGAGTACGTCGTTTACGCCTGCCTCTTCGAGAATGGCGCGAGCCGCGCCACCAGCGATAACGCCGGTACCAGGTGATGCAGGTTTGAGCATGACTCGACCAGCGCCCAGTTCGCCAACTATCGGGTGAATAATCGTCGAACCAGCCAGCGGGACGTCGAACAGGTTGCGCTTTGCCTCTTCGGTGCCCTTTTGGATAGCAAGGGGTACCTCTTTGGCCTTACCGTAGCCGAGGCCAACCCGGCCACGACCATCGCCTATGACCACTAAAGCAGTGAAGGAGAAGCGACGGCCACCCTTGACTACCTTGGCCACACGATTGATGTCGATGACCCGCGATTCGCGAAGTCCGTCTGGGTCGCGTCCATGACGGTCGCGATTGTCGCGGCGCTCGTTGTCGCGGCGGTTGCCACGTTGGTTGTTTTTGTTCCCCATCAGAATTCCAGTCCGCCGTCACGTGCAGCGTCGGCAACTGCAGCGATTCGGCCGTGGTATTTGTTGCCACCGCGATCGAACACAACGCGGGAAACGCCAACAGCAGAAGCGCGTTCGGCAATTAGCGTGCCGACCCGACTTGCCGCGTCTTTGTTGCCCGTGTATCCGGCGGTGCGAATATCGGATTCGGTCGAAGACGCTGATGCCAACGTGCGGCCAGCCGCGTCGTCGATTACCTGCGCCGAAATGTGTTTATTGGAACGAAAGACGGTGAGGCGGGGCCTCTGCGGTGATCCTTCGAGCTTTTTGCGGACCCGCGTGTGTCGGCGAGTCTTGGCGTGCGAATTGTTGCTCATTGCTTCCTTACCTGCTGAGGGCTCAGCCGCTACTTAGCGGCCTTGCCTGCCTTACGCAGGACGTACTCGTCGACGTAGCGAATGCCCTTGCCTTTGTAGGGTTCGGGTTCGCGATGTTTGCGAATGTTTGCTGCTACCTGACCGACAAGCTGCTTGTCGATGCCAGAAACCTTGATACTTGTACTAGTTGGCACGTCGAAAGTGATGCCGTCTGGGGCGTCGATGATGACGGGATGCGAGAATCCGAGAGCCAGCTCCAGCTTTTGCGGGCCCTTAGCCACGGCGCGGTAACCAACGCCGACAATGGTCAGTTCTTTGGAGAACCCTTGGGAGACTCCAAGGACCATGTTGTTGATGAGCGCCCGAGTAAGACCGTGAAGGGCGCGACTGTCGCGTTCTTCTTCGGTGCGGGTGATCGTGATTGTCGAGCCCTCAACGGCCGCGGCGATCGAATCGGGCATGACGTGTTCGAGTGTGCCGCCGGAACCCTTTACGGTGACGTTGGCACCATCGACACTAACGTCGACGCCGCTAGGGATCTCAACTGGTGCTTTACCAATACGTGACATGGTTTCTCCCTACCAGACGTAACAGAGGACTTCGCCGCCGACTCTGCGCCTACGCGCTTCGCGGTCGGTCATTAGTCCTTGGCTTGTGGATAGGACAGCGATACCGAGGCCGCCGAGCACGCGAGGCGCGGCCGACGACTGTGAGTAGACCCGAAGGCCCGGCTTCGAGACTCTCGTGATACCCGAGATGGTCTGGTCGCGATCGGGGGTGTACTTCAGGTCGATCGTGAGTGCACCCTGGGGGGCACCTTCGGGGAGTTCGACGTTGAAGCTCTCGATGTAGCCCTCCTTTTGGAGGACTCCGGCGAGTGCAACCTTTACCTTTGACGACGGCATCGACACCGCATCTTTGTGCGCGCTTGACGCGTTACGGATGCGAGTGAGCATGTCAGCGATGGGATCGGTCATTGTCATGGACGGTCCTCCTCACCAGCTCGATTTCGTCACGCCGGGCAGTTCGCCGGCGTGTGCCATCTCGCGAAGACAAATACGGCATAGGCCGAACTTGCGGTAGACCGAACGCGGACGACCGCACTTGCGGCATCGCGTGTAGCCCCGAACCTTGAACTTCGGAGTGCGTTGTTGTTTTTGGATTAGTGCCTTTTTAGCCATTAGTTCTGCTCCTCCCGCTGGAACGGGAACCCCAGGGCGGTGAGCAGTGCTCGCCCATGATCGTTGTTGGTAGCTGATGTGACGATGGTGATGTCCATTCCGCGAATGGATGAGACCTTGTCGTAGTTGATCTCAGGAAAGATGAGCTGCTCGGTCACGCCAAAGGTGTAGTTGCCGCGCCCATCGAATGAACGCGGTGAAAGGCCGCGGAAGTCGCGGATGCGAGGGATAGCAAGAGTCACGAGTCGATCGTAGAACTCCCACATCTGGTTTCCCCGCAGCGTGACCTTGGCGCCGATTGCGTTTCCTTCCCGAAGCTTGAAGCCGGCAATCGACTTCTTGGCTCGAGTAGGAACCGCCTTCTGGCCGGCGACTGTTGTTAGGTCGGCCAGTGCAGCGTCGAGGTTGGCACGGTTAACCAGTGCGTTCCCGACGCCCATGTTGAGGCCGATCTTAGTAATGGTCGGAACCATCATGATGTTCGGGAGCTCAAGTTCTGTCTTAAGTGCCGAACGTACCTCGTCGCGGTAGATCGCCTTCATGCGAGGTTCGGTAATGGTCGACGTCATGGGAGTTCCTCGCCCGATGCCTTGTGGAACCGGACCTTCTTCTTGCCCTCGATGCGGTAGCCGACCCGACCGGGTTCGCCGGTCTTGGGGCACAACACCGCTACGTTACTGACGTCGAGAGGCATGATCTTTTCGACGATGCCGCCCTGCTGGTCGCCCTGAGTTGGTTTGGTATGGCGCTTAGCGATGTTGACGCCTTCGACAAGAACCTTGTTTTTGTCGACATCGACCGACACAACGTTGCCTTGGGCACCGCGATCCTTGCCGGTCAGCACTTGCACCTGATCGCCCTTCTTGATCTTCATCTCAGAGCACCTCCGGCGCGAGCGACACAATTCGCATGAACTGTTTGTCGCGAAGTTCACGACCTACGGGACCGAAGATCCTGGTTCCACGTGGTTCGTTGTTCGGGTTGATTAGAACAGCTGCATTCTCGTCGAAACGAATGTAGGAACCATCGGCACGACGACGCTCTTTGCGGGTGCGAACAACCACACAACGAACGACTTCGCCCTTCTTGACACCGGCACCTGGGATTGCGTCCTTGACGGTGGCGACAAAAACGTCGCCAACACCGGCATATCGTCGACGCGATCCGCCAAGCACCTTGATGCAGAGGACTTCTTTGGCGCCGCTGTTGTCGGCGATCTTGAGTCGGGATTCCTGCTGGATCATCGAGCCCTCTCCAGGATCTCGACCAGGCGCCAACGCTTGGTCTTCGAAACCGGACGAGTTTCTGAAACTCGAACGCGGTCGCCGACGCGTGCGTCGTTGGCGTCGTCGTGCACGTACAACTTCTTGGTGCGCTGAATGGTCTTGTTGTAACGGGCGTGTCTCACCCGATCGACAACGGCAACCACCGCGGTCTTATCCATGCCGCTCGAGACAACAAGGCCTTCGCGGCTCTTACGCTGGTTAGGACGCTCTTGGGCGTCTGAGTCTTCGGTCATGCTGACTCCTCTGCGGCCATAGATTCGGCGGCAGCGATCTCGCGCTCACGCAAGATCGTGTTGATTCGAGCAACCTGGCGCTTGACTTTGGTCATTGCGGCTGGACTCTCCAACTGCCCAGTAACAAACTGGAAGCGAAGGTTGAACAGTTCGGTTTTGGTTTCGCCAAGCTGATCGACGAGTTGATCGTCGTCGAGCTGACGGAGGTCGGTAGCCATTACAGGGAACCCTCCCGGCCAACAATTCGGGCCTTTATGGGCAACTTCTGGATAGCGCGGTTGAGCGCTTCTTTGGCTAGGTCGTCTTCGACGCCGCCGAGTTCGAACATGATTCGGCCGGGCTTCACCACTGCGACCCAGTGCTCTGGGTTGCCCTTGCCAGAACCCATTCGGGTTTCGGCTGGCTTCTGCGGGTTTGTCGGGGAAGACGCGAATCCACACCTTGCCGCCACGTTTGACATGTCGGGTCATGGCGATACGAGCAGCTTCGATCTGGCGAGCGGTGATCCATGCTGGCTCAAGCGCCTGAATTCCGACATCGCCGAATGCAATCCGGTCGCCACCTTTGGCGTTGCCTCTGCGACGACCGCGATGTTGCTTGCGGTGCTTTACCTTCTTTGGCATCAACATCAGTCGGCGTCTCCGGGTCGGAAGCGGTCGGTCTGGGTTGATTCGCGGGTGGAGCGCTCGATCTCTTCTTCTTCTTCGAGCAGCTTCTCGAACTCGGGGTCCGCCTTCTTTACCAGGGGCTCGGGCTCGGCGATTTCTTCGTCGGGAGCCGTAGCAGCGGCTGCTTCGGCGGCACGTCGGCCGCTGGACGAAACAACACCACCAGGCAGCGCCGCAGCCGCGTCGCCCGTGGCCAGAGCCGCCTCGCGAGCGAGGCGATCGTCGGCCGAGACCTTGTACGGCAAGATGTCGCCCTTGTACAGCCATACTTTCACGCCAATGCGGCCAGCAGTAGTACGAGCCTCACGGAATCCGTAGTCGATATCGGCCCTGAGCGTGTGGAGTGGCACGCGCCCTTCGCGGTACCACTCGGTGCGGGACATCTCGGCACCGCCTAGGCGGCCTGAACACTGGACTCGAATACCGAGAGCGCCAGCCTTTTGTGCGTTCTGCACGGCGCGCTTCATGGCCCGACGGAACGCAACGCGGCCAGCGAGCTGATCGGCGACGCCTTGGGCGATTAGCGCAGCATCGAGTTCTGGCTGCTTAATCTCTTGGATGTTCAGCTGAACCTTGGCGTTGCCGGTGATCTTGGTAAGACCGGCCCGAAGACGGTCGGCTTCGGCGCCACGACGACCGATGACAATTCCCGGTCGAGCGGTGTGGACGTCGATACGGAGACGATCGCGGGTGCGCTCGACTTCGACTCGGCTAATGGCCGCGTGTGGCAGTTCGGTCGTGAGGTACTCGCGGATATGCCAGTCCTCGATGACGTTGTCGGTGTAGTCCTTGTCGCTGAACCAGCGAGACTTCCAGTCGGTGGTGATACCGAGACGGAAACCGTACGGGTGGATCTTCTGGCCCATGATTAGGCCTCCTCGCCGTTGTCGTCGGCTGGTTCTTTGGTTCCAGCCTTAATGAAGCCAGCAGCAGCAGCGTGCTCGGCAGTCGCAAAGTAGACCTCTGCAACGGTGTTTTCGTACCAGCGGCCATCGGGCTCGTGATACTTCATCGAGTCGGCGTTGCCCTTAACCAGGAAGCCTTCTGGGATCGAATCGTCTGCGGGTGGGGCGATAGAACCTGGGCCGTATGGCGTTTCGTCGGTGACGTTGGCCTCGCCGTCGGCATCGCCATCTTCGGCGTTCCACTCTTCGAGCGCAGCCTCATCTGACCCATCGGCCTCGGGCGCTACGTCGGTGGCGGCGCTTGCTTCGCCGATCGCATCATCGACTGGGTCAACAATATCGGCCGCACCGGTATCGGTATCGTCGGATCCGGTATCGGCAGCTTGGCTGGCGGCAACACGAGCCCGACGGTCGGGCCGACTTGCACCAGGTGTTGTACCCGATGCGGCTTCGGCCTGCAGACGGACGTCGAGGTCTTCGTCGTCTAGTTGGGCTACAACGACGGTGATGTGACAGGTGCGCTTGAAAATTCGGGTGGCGCGACCGCGAGCCCGGGGCCTCCAACGCTTGAGGGTTGGCCCCTCGTCGGCAAAACACTCGGCGATGTATAACTCGTTTTCGTCGAGACCCTCGTTGTGCGACGCATTAGCAATGGCCGAGGCCAGTACCTTCGCCACGACGTCGGAGGCACCACGTTCGCTGAAGCGAAGAATGTCTTTCGCGTCGTCAACGTCGGTGTCGCGAATCAGGTTCAACACGACACGAACCTTGGAAGCCGACATACGAGCAAAGCGGTGGGTGGCACGCGCTCCTGCAACCTCGACGAGGTTGATGGTGCTCATCGGCGGCCCTGACGCTCTTGGCCGGCATGGAACTTGAAAGTCCGCGTTGGTGCGAACTCGCCGAGCTTGTGGCCAACCATGGACTCGGTCACGTAGACCGGTACATGTTTGCGGCCGTCGTGAACGGCGATGGTATGGCCGATCATGTCGGGGATGATGGTTGAACGGCGCGACCAGGTCTTGATGACCTTCTTGTCGCCGGTCTCGTTGAGTGCGTCGACCTTCTTCAGAAGATGGTCGTCGACGAATGGGCCCTTCTTGAGGCTGCGTGGCATGCCCTACCTCCGGGCGCCGCGCGTACGACGGCGGCGAACGATCATGTCGTTGGACTTCTTCTTACGGTTACGAGTGCGCTTTTCTGGCTGACCCCACGGCGACACCGGATGACGACCACCCGAGGTCTTGCCCTCGCCACCACCATGGGGGTGGTCGACTGGGTTCATGGCCACGCCGCGAGTCTGAGGGCGAACGCCCTTCCAGCGGTTACGACCGGCCTTACCGATCTTGATGAGGTCGGCTTCTGCGTTACCGACCTCGCCAATGCTCGCCCGGCAGTCGATGGGTACACGCCGCATCTCGCTGCTTGGCAAACGAAGCGTTGCGTACGCTCCTTCTTTAGCGACGAGCTGGATCGAAGTACCAGCACTACGGCCCAATTGACCGCCGCCACCTGGCTTAAGTTCGACGTTGTGAACAACGGCGCCGACCGGGATGAATCGCAGGGGCAGCGCATTTCCTGGCTTGATGTCGGAGCGTTGACCGCTTACGACTGTGTCGCCAACATCGAGACCAAGTGGGGCAAGGATGTAGCGTTTCTCGCCATCTAGATAGTGCAGCAGCGCGATTCGGCAGTTGCGGTTCGGGTCGTATTCGATTGTTGCGACCTTGGCCGGTACATCGTCTTTGTTGCGACGAAAGTCGATGATGCGGTAACGCTGTTTATGGCCGCCGCCGCGGTGACGCGAAGTCTTGCGTCCGTAGTTGTTGCGACCACCGCTGCGAGTCTTCTTCGCTAGCAACGACTTCTCTGGCCGGTCGGTCGTGAGCTCAGCGAAGTCAGAGACAGTCTGGAAACGACGTCCCGGCGATGTGGGTTTACGAGTACGAATACCCATCTCAGGCTCCGAACAGATCGATTGAGTCGCCCTCAGCGAGGGAGACGATTGCCCGTTTAGTGTCGGGACGCTGCCCGTAGCTAAGCGAACGGCGATTACGAATCCGCTTGCCCTTGCGGTTAAGCGTGTTCACCCTGGTGACCGTCACTTCGAAGATCGACTCGATGGCATCCTTGATTTCGGGTTTTGAAGCCGATGGGTGAACAAGGAACGTGTACACGTTGTCTTCGAGAAGGGCGTAGCTCTTCTCAGAAACAACGGGAGCGATTACCACATCGCGTGCGTCTTTCATGACTCACCTCCAGGAAGTGTGGCAGTGGTGAATACGAGCCAGTCGCTGCACAAGATGTCATATGCGTTGAGTTCGCTGCCCTGAAGCAACTGCACGCCCGGAAGATTGCGGAAGCTGCGGGCTGCGGTGTCGTCCTCGTCGTTGATGACGATGACAACGCGGCCGGACAACTCGAGCGCCGCGATGACCGCTGCGGCATCTTTGGTCTTAGGCGCATCGAATGACCAGGCATCGACAACAACCAACCGCTCGGACTGAACTCGGTCCGACAGTGCGCCGGCAAGAGCCTTGCGGATGACCTTCTTGTTGACCTTCTGGGCGTAACTACGTGGGCGCGGACCGTGGACTACGCCACCGCCACGCATCTGCGGGGCTCGACTTGTGCCCTGACGAGCGCGACCGGTGCCCTTCTGACGAAACGGTTTGGCTCCGCCGCCACGAACTTCTGAACGTGTCTTGGTTGAGTGGGTGCCGCGACGCCTCGACGCGAGCTGGGCCGTCACGACCTGGTGAAGAACCGCAATGTTGGGCTCGACGCCAAAAAGCTCGTCGTCGACATCGACTGTGCCTGCGTCGGCACCGGTCTGGGTGGTGACTTTAAGGGTGACAGACATTGTTGTTAACCCTTCACCGCGTCGCGGATAACTACCACGGCGCCCTTAGGACCAGGTACCGAGCCCTTGACCAGGATGATCTCTTGGTCGGCATCGGCCCGTACAACGGTCAGGTTCTGAGTGGTCACCTTGGTGGCGCCCATACGGCCAGACATCCGGGTGCCTTTGAAAACACGGGCCGGTGTAGCACACATACCGATGGCGCCGGGCTTGCGGTGTACTCGATGCACACCGTGGCTCGCCTTTTGACCGGAGAAGTTGTGGCGCTTCATGGTTCCGGCAAAGCCCTTGCCTTTGGACACAGCCGTTACATCGATCTTGTCACCAGCTTCGAGCAGGCCAGCATCTAATGCTTGGCCAACCTCGTACTCGCTAACATCGTCGACCCGAAGCTCGACCAGCCGCGTGCCAGCTTCGACGCCAGCTTTGGCGAAGTGGCCAGCTTCTGGCTTGGTGAGACTATTAACGCGCGCTTGGCCATAAGTGACCTGCAAAGCGGTATAGCCATCGTTCTCGTTGGTTTTGATCTGCACGATTCGGCACGGTGAGACGCGCAGCATTGTTACGGGTACGACACAGTTGTCGTCGTCCCATAGCTGGGTCATGCCGACCTTTTCGGCAACGATCGCCTTGTTCGCCATTGGAGGCGTCTTCCTCTTCGGTGTCTTCCCACCGTCTAGTAGGGACGGCGGTGCTTCCACGCGAACGCTCCGCAGGCGTGGCCGGCGGAGCGTTGGTTCGGTTTTGCTTCGTGGTTCCCGTTGTGGCCGTTAAACACGACCGGGCCTTCGAAGACGTCAATTGTTTGCAGCACGGTGCTGCGCACGAATGTCAGACTTTAGCGCTCGCGATGAGGCTCCACAACCCCTGCAAGCCAAGAATATCTAACTAGCTCTGTTGAATCTTGATCTCGATGTCGACACCAGCCGGAAGTTCGAGACGTTGAAGCGAATCGACCGTCTTGGGTGTTGGGTCGACAATGTCGATGAGGCGCTTGTGGATGCGCATTTCGAAGTGTTCGCGAGAGTCCTTGTACTTATGTGGCGACCGAATGACCGTGTAACGGTGCTTCTCGGTTGGCAGCGGCACAGGGCCCCGGATCTTTGCTTGGGTACGAAGGACCGTTTCGACGATTTTGGCCGTGGACTGATCGATCACGTTGTGGTCGTACGCCTTAAGCCGGATTCGGATCTTTTGTGAGTTAGCAGCCATCTGAAGCCAGCCTACTTGAGGATTTTGGTGACGCGGCCGGCGCCAACAGTGCGCCCACCCTCACGAATAGCAAACCGAAGACCCTCATCCATAGCAATCGGAT